>JAXDQG010000241.1:0-6558 GCA_034667945.1 Acidimicrobiia bacterium
GCCCTGGAGCGAGCCATCGGTTCCCGCCTCAGCCACCGCGGCGGACGTGACCTGCTGGCGCGCTACCCGACGCCCACGGCTATGCGGGCGGCGGGCCGGGCCCGGATTGCCCGCACCGTCAAGGCACGCTCGCCCCGCCTCGCCGACAAGGTCACCGACGCCGTGACCGCGGCGCTGGCCGCCCAAGCCATCACCTTGCCGGCGGAGACCACGATCGGCCGGGTCGTCGCCGAGCTCGCCGCCGAGCTCGACCGAGTTCACCACCGCCGGGAAGCGTTGGCGTCGGAGATCGAGGAGGTCTTTCTGGCCCACCCTTTCGGGAAACTGCTGGTCAGCCTGCCGGGGATCGGCCCGCGGACCGGCGCCCGGATCCTGGCCGAGATCGGTGACGGCGCCCGCTTCGCGACCGGCTCCAAACTGGCCGCCTACGCCGGCCTCGCCCCCGTCACCCGTCAATCCGGCAGCAGCCTGAAAGGCGAGACCCGCAGCCGCCGCGGCAACCACCGACTGAAAAACGCCATGTTCCTCGCCGCGTTCGCCGCTTTGCGCGATCCCGAATCCAAGACCTTCTACGACCGCAAACGCGCCGAGGGCAAGAAACACAACGCCGCGCTCATCTGTCTCGCCCGCCGCCGCTGCGACGTCATCTTGGCCATGCTCCGCACCCGCGAGCACTACCTCACCCCCGACCAGCGCCAAGCCCGACACGACAACACCCCACAAGCCGCCTAACAGCCCTTGACACAAAGATGGGGACACCCCCCGCTGCGCAGCGGGATGGAGACCTCCGTGACGACCGGGCGCCACTACGCTCATCGGACAATGACGGACGTCGACGCGCCCCGGGAAGTGGACGCGCCCCGGGAAGACGGTCTTCACCGCATCGTGGCGCTCCGGCTGGCAACTCTCGATCAGCGCTACACGCGCAGCCGACGGCTGTTGGTGGGCGTCCTCGCGCTGGCCGACCGGCCCCTCACCGTCCCCGAGATCCTGACCGCTAGCCCGGGGCTGCCCCAGAGCTCGGCCTACCGGTCGCTGACCGTGCTCATCGACGCGGGCGTGGTGCACCGAGTGGCCGGCCACGACGACCAGGGGCGATTCGAGCTGGCCGAGGAGCTCTCCGGCCGTCATCACCACCATCTGGTATGCGAGGGCTGCGGCCGTGTGGCAGACATCGCAGCCTCACCCCGGGTCGAACGGGCGCTGGCCGAAGTCACGCGCGTGGCTGCCCAAGAAGCCGGCTTTCAGGCGCGACAGCATCGCCTCGACCTCATTGGCCAGTGCGCGGAGTGCGTCTCTCACAGCTGAGCGGCCGACTGGGCGGCCGAGGCTCTAAAGACCAAGGCTCTCAGGCGGCGCGGATCGAGCGGACCCGGCCAACGGCGGCCCGCCCGGCAGCCACAACCACGAACGCCAGTGTGATGGCGGAGACCACCGCGGCGCCGGGAGCGACCCGCCAGCCCCAGTCGAGCGAGGCGCGGTAGCTGAACGCCAGGGCGAGCCAGCCGCACGCCACTGCCAGCGCCGCAGCCATCAGCATCATCGCCGCGGGTGAGCGGCACACGAGTCTGGCAGCAGCTGCCGGCGTCACGACGAAGGCCAGGAGCAGGACCGCCCCCAAAGCCCGTATGGCCGCCACCACGGTCAGCGCAACGGACACGTTGACCAATGCATCCAGCACAAGCGGCCGGAAGCCCATGCCTTCGGAGCCTTCGGGGTCGAACGCCCGCAGCACCAGCTCCTTGTGGAGCGCAGCCAGAGCAATCAGGCAAAGCGCCATGACCACCGCCGTGTCCAGCAATTCCGCCCGATCGACGTTCAGGATCCGCCCGAACAGCAACGCAGTCAGATCCGACTGGAATGACCGGCCGCGCGACACCGCGACCACCCCCACCGCGAAGAAGCTGGATACCAAGAGCGCGAGCGCCGCGTCATGATCGACGCGGGGATGCCGGGCGAGCAGGGTCAGGAGCACCACAGAAACCACCGCGGCCACGATGGCTCCTGCCAAGAGCGAGAAGCCGATGGCGTAGGCGATCGCCACACCAGGGAAGACGGTGTGCTGCAGCGCCTCCGTGATGAACGCCAACCGGCGCAGTACCACGTGCACACCGACCACGCCACCCAGGACGCCGAGCATCACCACCATCAGCAACGCCCGGCTCATGTACGGCGCCGCGAACGGCTCGATGAGGAGGTGGTGCACGAGCCCCGTCCGGGTCAGTGCTCGTCAGGCAGCATCCGGGGCGCCTCGGCCGTCCACTCACCCGAGGTGATCAGCGCAGACGATCCCACGAGGCTGAGCGCCCGCCCGCCATAGGTCTCCCGCAGGCTCTCCGGCGTCAGCGCTTCTTGGATAGGGCCGAAGGCCACCTGCCGACGGTTGATCAGACAGGCCTCGCCGCAGGCCAAGTGCGCGATGGCGAGATCGTGCGTCGACAACATCACGGCCACACCGCGGTCCCGCAACTCGGACAACAGCTGGAGCAGCACATCGGTGGTCGTGGTGTCCACGCCGTTGAAGGGTTCGTCGAGCAGGAGGAGCTCGGCCTCCTGCGCCATGGCGCGAGCCAGCAGCACCCTCTGGCGCTGCCCCCCTGACAGGGTGCCGAAGCGATCGGCCGCCCGCTCCGCCAGGCCGACCTGATCGAGCGCGTGACGGGCAGCCTCCCGATCGGCCCGGCCGGGACGGCGCAACCAGCCGATGCGGCGGTAGCGGCCCATCAGGACCACGTGGAGCGCCGAGACCGGAAAGGTCGGGTCGAGGGCATCGGCCTGGGGCACGTAGGCCACCCGACGACGAGCCCTGGCCGGGGCCTCCCCAAAGACCTCGATGTGACCGGCCACCACCGGGACCAGGCCGAGCACGGCCCGGATGAGCGTGGACTTCCCTGCACCGTTCGGCCCGATGAGGGCCAAGGACGCCCCTGGCTCGATCATCCCGCTGATGCCTTCGAGCACCGTGTCACGACCGTAGGCCGCGGCCACGCCCTCGAGCAGGAGGGAAGGCGGCAGGGCGGCGTCGTCGCTCTCGAGCTTGGAGGGCATGACCGTCTCGTGGCCCCTTCCTGGTTCCCTCAGCCGGCGCCAACCCCTACCTGCGCGCCGGTACGCATCCGCGTGTCCAAGATAGCGGTTCTCACTCGCACGGTCATCCGATGACGGCCCGTACACCCGGCGGCTGGTCGACCTGGCGTACAGGCCCTGCGGAAGCCTCGGCCACGACCTTTGGAGGCGATTTCGCCAAGCGCACGAACTGATAAGCGTTCTCAGCTGGAGACAACCAGTCGGTCCGTCGACCCGGCTCTGGACGTATCCCTGTTCGCAGCGTGACGTATTGTCCCGCGGTGGCCGGTCGATCACCCCGGGATCGCTTCCTCACGATCTACGGCCGCCAGCCCGTGCTCGCAGCATTGCAGACACCACACGTGCGCGTTGCCAAGGTGTTGATCTCGCAGCGAGCGCAGGGAGCCCCTGTCGACGCCATCGTGCAGGCGGCCCAGGCCGAAGCCGTTCCCGTGGAACGGGTCAAGGACGAAATGGTGACTGCGGTTGCTCGCAACGGCCGGCACCATCAGGGCGTGGTGGCCGACGTGGCCGCCGCCGGGCTCGAGCTGCTCGGCGACTTCCTGGAGCGCCGGGCCCACGGACGGGGCTACCGCGCCTCGGTGCTGCTCCTCGACGGGGTCCACAACCCGGCCAACGTAGGAATGGTCATCCGATCCGCCCTGGCTGCCGGCCTCGACGGGGTGGTCATCCCCCGCCGGGGCACCGCAGAGCTCGGTCCCCTGGTCATCAAAGCATCAGCGGGCACGGCGTTTCGGGCTCCGCTCCTGCGCTGCGCCACCGCGGCCGAGGGTGCGGCCCTCCTGCTGGAAGGCCGCTTCACGCTCGTCGGCCTGGCGGCACGCCCGGACGAGGCCGAGTCGCTCTTCGATGCCGTCCTCTCCGAACGGGCGGCCTACGTGCTCGGCAACGAGGCCGAGGGGATCTCGCCCGCGGTCGGTGCGCTGATCGAGCGGTGGTTGGGTATTCCGCTCGGCGAAGCCGTCGAGTCGCTCAACGTCGCCATGGCGGCCACGCTCGTGGCCTACGAGGTCCGGCGCGAGCGGAGCGGCCGCCGCCGGCCGCGACCGTCCTGATCGACGCCCCCGACATCCGCCAAACCCGGGACTTCAGGAGATGGGGGTGCCGTCCGGGTTGACGTTGTCGCTTACCACGTTGCCTTTGATCCGTTCCTCGGCTCCCCCGTCCACCCCGACCGGCGCGAAGAGGCGATCGACCCCGATCACGTTGCCGACCACGTGCGTGTCGGCAATGCGCTCACCGGTGAGCCGAACTGTGAAGCCGAATCCGTCCAGGTAGTTCGAGCGGATGACCACCCTTCGGACCTCCTCGGTGGTGTCCTGCACGAAGACGGCCGAGTTGGCCTGTCGCTTGCCGTTGTCCCGCTGCACGATGGTGTTGCCCTGGATCACGATGTCGGTCCCGCCCTCCAGCTGCACGCCGTCGTTGTGGGTGTCCGGCCCAAAGCCCAGATTGTGGATGTAGTTGCCTTCGATGCGACTGCCGGCGGCCGCCTTGACGCCGTCCACGCAGCCGGAGATGTCGGTGTTGGTGAGGACGGCGACGTTGACCACGCCGGCGCCGGTCGGTGGATCGGTGGCCGTGCAGACGATGTCGACATGGTCGACCACCACGTCCGCATGCCCGTCGGGATTGAAGATGCCAGCCAGGAACGTGTCGGCGTTGATGCGGGAATTGCGGATCGTGATGCCTGGCTTCTTGATGACCAACACACCGGTGAAGTCGACTCCATCGAGGTCGTGGTCGAGCTCGACGTAGCCGGTCTGCGGGAACGGCGTGAGCTTGGTGCCTGGCGGCACCCCCGTGGTGGTGGCGTCGGGGAAGCGACCGGGCGACGGCAACACCGTCGAGGCGGTCGAAGGCGTCTGGGGCGGCACGGTGGGCAATACGACCGACGGGTCCGTGGGCTTGCTGCCAGCGCCTGGTGGAGCGGTGCTGGCCGGCGAGGTGGCACCTTGTCCGCCGTGATCGCGGGTGGCGATGAGCACGACGGCGATCAGCGCCGCCACGACAAGCACGCCTATGGCGATGGGCCTGCGCCCTGGTCGCATTGACCGCAGCCCAGCCATGATGCCGCTCAACCTACCGACGCTCGAACAGGCTCACGACCTCGACATGCGGGGTGTGCGGAAACATGTCCAGCACCTCGCTGGCTCGCAGGCGGTATCCCCGAGCCACCAGCCCGGCCGCATCGCGTCCGAGCGAGCCGGCATCGCAGCTGACCAGCACGACCATTCCGGCCCCGGTCTCCGCCACGATTTCGACGCCTGCCTTGCCGAGACCGCGCCGGGCCGGGTCGGCCACGACGGTGTCGACGGGCTCTGGCGTCCAGCGCTCGACGTCCGAGCACACCACCCGAGCATCGAAGCCCGCCAGGTTGACCTTGGCATCGGCCACAGCGAAGGGATTCGACTCGACCGCGACGATGGTGTGAGCGGTGGGCACCGCAGCCGAGAGCAGGCCGACACCCGAGTAGGCATCGAGAACTCGGCCGGGCCGTTCGGGCAGCATGGCGGCCACTCGCTCGACCAACAGGTCAGCGCCATCGGGACGGGCTTGGAAGAACGAACCGGCCGAGATGCGCCAGCGTCGTCCGGCAACTTCCTCGTGGTAGAAGGCGTCCTCTCGACGGTCGGCGACAACCACGTCCTCAGGCAGCCTGATGCTGTCGGCCTGCCAACCTGGGGCGGACGCATCGACGACGACCAGGCGCTCGCCAGTTCGCGCTCCGCAACGCAAGGTCACCTCGGTCGCCAGCCCGAAGCGGCCTTCCCGCACCAGCTCTTCGAGCAGCGGATGGGAGACCAGGCAGCCCGATACCGCCAGCACCTCGTGCGAGCGGCTGCGCCGGAAGCCGGCACGACCGTCCGCCACCGCACAACGAAGTGTGGTGCGGAAACCGGCGGCGGGCAGCGCCGGACCGCTGCGCACCTCGACATCGCGAAGTCGGCCGATGCGCTCGAGGGCGTCGGCCACAAGGGTGCGCCGGGCCTCACGCTGGGCGTCGGGCTGGAGATGCTGCCAGCCGCAACCTCCGCATCCCCGTCCCACCTCCGGGCAGGGCGGCTCCATGCGTCCGGGGCCGGCTTCTCGAACGGCGACGAGTTCGCCGCGGGCGAAGCGGCGGCGCTCCTCGACCAGCCGCACCCGGACACGATCGTCGGGCGCTACACCGGGGACGAATACTACGCGCCCGTCGGGCCCGCGACCGACGCCGTCGCCACCCACGGCCAGGCCCGTTATCCGCAGGTCGATGGTGTCCATCGTGTCCATCGTGTCCATGGTGTCCATCGTGTCCATGAGGCAGTCCAACGTACCGATCCCTGCTGCCGGTCGGGAGCCGCCGCCGCAACCGCGGAGCGGGCCGATTTTCTTACCTAGTGACGAAATTCATCAAGAAATTATGGACAGTGCTCGGAGCCGGATCCGCATTTTTTCGGCCGTTGCGAGCGATTCGACGTCGATTCGACG
>JAXDQG010000242.1:0-9576 GCA_034667945.1 Acidimicrobiia bacterium
CAGGGCGATCGAGTATCCCGACTGGACCCAGGCCAGCGTCGTCGGAGGGGTGCCCGGGAAGGCCTTGACTATGCGTGGGAAGGCCACCGCGGCGGCGAAGGTGTCGAGAACGATGACGAAGCCGCCGGACGCGACGAGAAGGGCCAGGAACGATCGGCGGCGCTCGGACATCTCCGCCCGTCTAGCAGGTGTGACCACGCGGCTCCCGTCCCACCTGTCGGCGGGGTGCATGCGCACGGTGGAACAGGGGGCCCGAGACGAAGAGGCTGCGCCACCCAAACAGGGGGACATCAGGGGGTTTCGCCCCTAGGACGTGGGATTTGGGTGCGCTCCGCACCCGACGAGGTCGTTGTTACGCACGCCGCGTTGGCTCGACCTCAAAGGGTGGTTCTTGTCCGCATCAATCGTCACGGAGACCCTCAGCGCCCCGGTTCACGCGTCACGTCCGCCGGCCGCCTCCAACCACCCTCCCACCGAGGGCAACCCTCCCACCAAGGGCAACCCTCCCACCAAGGGCAACGCAGGAAATGGACGCCAACACCGGCTACGACGTCGCCGCCGGCTGGTCCTCAGCGTGCTGACCGGTCTCACCGCACTGATCGCGGGGCTGCTCACCTCGTCACGCACGGCCGGCGCCGTCGCGTTCCGCTCCACGCCCGGGCTGGCCTCCGAGCTGGCCTACATGCTCAACAACGAGCGGATGGCCGTGGGCTTGGCCCCACTGGTGGTCACCGACCTCGGCGCCCAGAGCTGGGCGAACCACCTGGCCAGCACCGGGGGGCTCTACCACGCGAGCGGCCTGGTGGCCGAGGCCGAGAACCTGGCCGAGACGAGCAGCTGGTCGCCGACCGGCGAGGCCGTGCGCATGTGGATCACCAGCGACGGCCACCGCACCAACCTGCTGAACCCGCTGGCAACGGCACTCGATGTGGGCATCGCCTGCGCCGCGGGGCGGATGGTGGTCGTCGCCCGGTTCCATGCGGCCTGGGCCATCCCAACCGTCCCGGCCGTGGCGCCGCGGACACCTGCCGGCGTCGGAACTGTCTGTGACAGCTTCAGCCCGGCCTCCATCGGCATGCCCGACGTCTTCCACTCGCTGTATCCGGCGGAGAACCCCGGAGCCCGACTCGGCGACCAGGGCTGGCTGGTGAGCCCCTCGGGGGTCACCGTGTTCGACACCTGGCTGGCCAACCGGAACGTCGTGACGATGCGGGCCCTCGTCAGCCTGCCGTGTGGGGCTGCCTGGCTCGTGCTGACGCCGGGCGCGTCCGACCACGTGTCCTGTGCCATGGCCGCACCGCCCGACTGGGTGGCCTACCACGTCGTGGCCGAGGTGTTCGATGCCGCCGGCGTGCGCATCGGCGGCATCGACGGCTGGATGTGCAACCGACGATGAAAGGCTCGGAGCTGCCGGGCTCAGCCCGAACGGCACTGCGAGCGCGACGGCCGGGGCGACCTCTGGCTCCATCCCCGTGAACGCAGCTCCATCCCCGTGAACGGATTGGGGGCCGCAAAGCGACGGCCGGACCGCCCGGATCAGCCGACCATGGGCTCCAGCCAGCGTTCGAAACGGTCGCCGAGCGCCGGTATCGAATACTCCTGCTCGGCTTGTCGCCGGCAGGCAGCCCGATCGAGTTGGGTGACGCGGGAGATGGCCCCGGTCAGACCGGCCACGGAGTCCGGCTCGACCAGGAAACCGGTCTCGCCGTGGCGCACCAGCTCGGCGGGGCCTCCCCGTTCATAGGTGATCACCGGCACGCCCACCGCCAGCGACTCCACCACCACATTGCCGAAGGCCTCCACCCACTTGTGTGTGGCCAGCAGGGCTCGGCAACGCCCCAGCTCGGCCTGGAGCTCCTCGGTGGGCAGGAACCCCCGGTAGCTCAACACCGTCTCGGGGAAAGCCGACCGGATCGTGGCCCAGTAGGCCTCGTCCTCGACGACGCCCCACACCCGCAGCGGGAGTCCACTGGCCGCGGCCGCCGCAGCGGCATCTTCGAGGCCTTTCTCCGGGGCGATCCGTGCCACCCACGCCAGCGCCGGTTCGGCTACGGGCTGGAAGCGATACCTGCTCAGATCGATGCCGTTGCCGACGAGCGCCAGCTGGTCGCCGAAGGCAAAGGTCGCCGCCTGCGCCCTCGTATGCACCGCCAAGCGGCCCGGCTGTCGCTGGACGACCGTGGCCAGGACCCGGTCCACCGCATCGGACAGCGAGCTCATCCCGACGACGTGGGCCAGTGGCGTGGTGAAGAAGGGCGTCAGGTAATAGGCCAACCAGTCGTACGCGAAGCTCACGATGACGTCGAAGCGGTCCTGGCACTGCAGGGCCACGGAGAAGAAGTTGGCCACCAAACTGTTCTCTGGCAGGACCACAGCGGCGTCCCGGGGCTCGTGCTGCGCGGGGGCGGGCGGCTCACCGGCCACCGTAAGCAGGTCGAAGTCGGGGGCCACCGAATCCTGGGCCGCCATGAGGGCCACCTTGTGACCCCGATCCAGAAGAGCGCGGGCCACGTTCAGCACCGTGAGTTCGACCCCGCCTCCCCGACCTGAGCCCAGCGTTCCGATGGGGGTGGATATCAGCAGCACCCGAGCGGCTCGCACGATTTCGACACTACGAGACGACGCTCTCTCGACTACGAGGCGGCGCTCTCTCGCTTCCCACGCGCTCCGCCGGGAGCTCGCCTCCGAAGCTGTTCGTCGCCCGAGCTAGGTTGGGGCGGCGGCCCTATCCGCTCAGCAGGGGAGGCGCACCATGAGGCTCGCCACGGGTGCAGGGTATTGGTCGGCCGGACCTCCGGAGGGGGCGCTGGAGAGCTTGCTCGAGGCAGAAAAGCTCGGTTACGAGTCCTTCTGGACCGCGGAAGCGTACGGCTCGGACGCCCTCACGCCTCTGGCCTGGTGGGGTGCGTCGACCAGCACCATCAAGCTGGGGACGTCCATCGTGCAGCTCTCGGCCCGCACGCCGGCGGCGACCGCCATGGCAGCCATGACGCTCGATCACCTGTCGGGCGGACGGTTCGTGCTGGGCCTGGGTGTCAGCGGCCCCCAGGTGGTGGAGGGCTGGTATGGCGAGCCGTACGCTCGTCCGCTCGCCCGCACCAGGGAGTACGTCGAAATCGTGCGGGCGATCCTGGCCCGTGAGCAGCCGGTGGAGCACCAGGGCGAGTTTTATTCGCTGCCGTTTCGGGGTGGCACAGGACTCGGTAAGCCGCTCCGCTCCACGGTGCACCCCCTTCGCCGGGACCTGCCGATCTATCTGGGGGCCGAGGGTCCGAAGAATGTGGCGCTGGCCGCAGAGATATGTGATGGCTGGCTACCGCTGTTCTTCTCCCCGAAGGACGAGGTCAACCGGTACTACGAGGCCTGCCTGGACGAGGGCTTCGGCCGTCCGGGCGCCCGGGGCAAGCGGCAGGACTTCGAGGTGGTGTGCCCGGTCTCGGTGGTGCCCATCGACGACATCGGGCGGGCGGCCGACGTCATGCGACCACACCTCGCGCTCTACGTCGGCGGCATGGGGGCTCGAGGGGCGAACTTCCATTTCGAGGTGTTCGCGCGGATGGGCTACGAAGAGCAGTGCATCAAGATCCAGCAGCTCTATCTCGAAGGCCGGAAGCGAGAAGCAGAAGCACTCGTGACGTTGGAGATGGTCGAAGACGTGGCGCTGGTCGGCCCCCGAGAGAAGATTCGTGACGACTTGCAACGGTGGGAGGCGTCGTGCGTGACGACGCTGCTGGTCTCTGGGCCGCCGACTGTGCTGCGGTTGATGGCAGAGCTCTGTGCATGAGCGGAAGAACTGGACGAGGGGAAGCTGTGTGGAAGAGGGAAGAAGATGGCAGTAGTTGATCCGCGCACGCCCGTGATCGTCGGGGTCGGACAGTTGGTGCAGCGTCCCGCGGATCCCAGCGACGCCCTCGAACCTGTGGCCATGATGGTCGAAGCGGTCCGGCGGGCTGCGGACGATGCGGGGGCGAAGGCGCTGCTCCCGAAGGTCGACGCCGTTCGGGTCGTGAAAGGTGCGTGGCCGTATCGTGATCCCGGTCGTTTGATCGCCGGCTGGATCGGCGCCTCGCCGAAGCAGACCGCGCTCTCGACGGACGGCGGCAACACGCCACAGTCACTGGTGAACCGAAGCTGCCTCGACATCCAGGCCGGACACCTCGACGTCGTGGTCCTGGTGGGGGCCGAGGGCATCTGGAGTCGCCGCCGGGCCCGCAGATCGGGCCAGGTCATCCCCTACACCGACGACGCCGACGCAGCGCCGGCCGAGGTACTCGGGCACGAGCTGCAAATGGGCTCGCGCCTCGAGACCAGCCGGGGCTTCGAGGCCCCGGTGAACATCTATCCCACGTTCGAGAACGCCATCCGAGCTTGTCGGGGCGAGTCGATCCCCGCCCACCTGGAGCGCATCTCCACGCTGTGGGAGGGCTTCAACCGGGTAGCCGTCGAAAATCCGTACGCCTGGGTGCGCAAGCCCATGACGGCCGAGCAGATCCGCACCCCCAGTCCGGACAACCGCATGGTCGGGTTCCCATACACGAAGGCGATGAACTCGAACTGGGACCTCGACCAGGCGGCCGCGGTAATCCTCTGCTCGGCGGAGGCGGCCGAATCGCTCGCCATCGAGCGAGCCCGCTGGGTCTTTCCATGGTCGGGAACCGACGCCCACGACACGCTGCTGTTCTCCAATCGTGACAACTTCTATTCGTCGCCGGCCATCCGCACTGCGGGTCGGGTGGCGTTCGAGTTGGCCAACCGCAACGTCGACGACGTGGCTCACGTCGACCTGTACTCGTGTTTTCCCTCGGCGGTGCAGATCGCGGCCAACGAGCTGGGTCTCGGGGAAGATCGCCAGCTGACGGTGACCGGTGGGCTGCCCTTCGCCGGGGGGCCGCTCAACAACTATGTGATGCACTCCATCGCCACCATGACGAGCGTGCTGCGCGAACATCCCGGCCAGCTGGGCCTGTGCTCGGCGAACGGCGGCTTCGTCACCAAGCACGCCATCGGGCTGTACTCGACCGAGCCGCCGCCTCAGCCGTTCCGTCACGCCGATGTGCAGGACGAGGTCGACCGCTACCCCAGCCGAGAGGTCGTCGAGGACTATACCGGCCCCGCCACGCTCGAGAGCTACACGGTCATGCATGGCCACGACGGGCCAGAGGTGGCGCTCACCAGCGCGTTGACGCCCGACGGCCGGCGCGTGCTGGGCAGCAATCGCAACCGGGCCACCATGACGGCCCTGATGGAGCGGGAGCACATCGGCCAGCCGGTGGAGGTAGGGCCTCGAGCTTCCATTGAGATCTGAGACCGAGATCTGAGATACCGCGCGCACCGCGCCCCTGCTCAGGCCCGGTTCAAGCGAGCAAACCTTGCAGGAGAGGGTGATCCGCGCTTGCCGTGGGACGATCGTCCCCTAGCATTGGCGAAGTCGTTGCTGAGCGAAGCACGCCCCTCACGGCGCGTTGCGTCCGCTCAGGGCGGACGACGACGTAGAACAGAAAAACAGGAGGCGGGATGCGCCACAACGCCACCGCCATGACCTGGCTGCAGCGGGGTTTCTTGGCTGTACTGGGCACCACGTTGGTGGTGGCCGGTATCCAGGCCACGGGCAACGCGAGGGCCACGGTCAACGTGGCTGATGGAACGGTGTGGCTGGCCAGCCCACCAATGGGGACGATGGTGCAGGTCAGCGCATCGTCCGAGCAGGTGCTGGCCACGGTTCCCGTCGCGCGGCAGGGAGACCCGCTCAGCGCGGCCCAAAACGGTCATTCGGCGCTCGTGCTCAACCGCGCCACTGGCGAGGTCGGCCGGGTCGACGGCGCCACCCTGCGCTACGGGCAGCAGCAGAAGTTCACCAGCTCGTCGTCGGACCTCCAGCTGTTGTCGGGGAAGAACCGCGCCTACGTTCTCGACACGGGGCAGGGGCTCGTCCACAGCCTCGACCCTGGGCACCTCGTTCCCGCCAAGGACACATCGCTGGGAGCCGGCCCCAAGGAGGCCGTGGTCGACAGCAAGGGCAACCTCTGGGCGCTCGACAGCAGGGAAGGCAAGGTCACCCTGGTCACCAGCGACGGAGATTCGTTCACCGCCAAGGTGGCCGGCGAGAGCCTGACGCTGGCTGACGACAAGCCCTATGTCGTCGATCCGGGCGTACCTGACGAGAACGGCAAGTCGACCGGCCGCGTCGTTGCGCTGAACGCCGGCAACGCCAAGCCGGATCGCCGCTACTGCCTCGACAACTCGGACCCCGGCGGCCTACTCGCCACCGGAACCCGCACGCCCAGCGGCCGCGAGCTCGTGATGGCGGTGGTTCCCAATGCCGGCCAGGTGGTGACGAGCGACCTCGGCAACCGCAAGTGCATGGTGCTCGACATTGCCGACGACACAATGCCGCCCGGGGCCGACGAGTCGACCACCTACGGCAAGCCGGTCGCCAGCGGCGACCTGCTCTTCGTCCCCGTGGTGTCGCGCGGCCAGGTCATCGTCATCGACACGGCCGAGAACCGGATCGTCCGCACGATTGACCGCAACGAGCTGTTCGTGAAGTTCAACGGGCAGCCCTTCGAGCTGCTTGTCGACGACGGCAACGTCTGGTTCAACAACCTCGGTGGCCCCGAGGCCAGCGTCATCGGCCGCGATGGCGTGGTCATGCGGGTCCTCAAGTACGAGACCAGTGCGGCGGGCAGCAGGGGGAAAGGCAATGTCGACGCCGGCATCGCACCGACCGAGGACCCGAACGCCCTGGCAGTGAACGTGGACCCTGGCAAGGGCACCATCACCACCCAAGGGCCCGGCACGTCCACGACCGTCGGGCCGAACGGCAATGGCCAGACCGGCAGCGGTGACGGACCGAACAAGACCGGCACCGGCAAGGGCACGGATTCCTTGGCCCTGGCCCAGGCCAACGGGCAGGCCGCCACGCTGACCGTGCTGCCACCCGGCGTGGTGCAGCAGACGTCGCCGCAGAACCCGCTCTCCCTGCCGGATGTGTCCATCACCCCTGGGGACAACCGGGTCAACGGACCGGGCTCGGCGGGCATCGCACCGCTACCGGCGGGCTCGGCGGCCGACCTGCCGAACGCACCCAAACCGGCCAAGCTCACCGCCAACTTCGCTTACAGCGCCAACGTGGTCGAGGTCGGCCAGACCGTAGCGTTCCACGACACCTCCACTGGCTCCCCCTCCCCGAATTCGTGGTTGTGGGACTTCGGCGACGGGTCACCCGCCGAGAAGACGCCGAACGTCTCGCACGTCTTCAAGACGGCGGGCGTGTATTCCATGACGCTCACAGTGGGCAACGGCAGCGCCACCGACAAGACCGCACCGTTCCAGCTCGAGGTGGTCGGACCGAACCAGCCTCCCTCCGCCAACTTCACCTTCGACCCACCGAACCCGGAGGTCGGCACGCCGATCCAGTTCACCGACAACTCCGCCGGCGTGGTGACCGACTGGTCATGGAGCTGGGGTGACGGCACGATTGCCTCAGGCAAGGTGGCATCCAAGACCTTCACCGCACCGAATCAGTACAAGGTCACCCTGACGGTCAAGAACCAGTTCGGCTCGTCGTCCGCCACCAAGACCGTGGCCGTGGTGGAGAAGGTCGTCGCACCCAAGGCGTCCTTCACCTACAGCCCCACGAAGGTCGCCTTGAACGACCCGGTGACCTTCAGCGACACCTCGACGGGTGGCCCAACCGGCTACCGCTGGGACTTCGGCGACGGCAGCGGCGATGCAGGAAACACCAAGCAGTGGATCCACCGCTTCACGAAGACCGGTGATTTCAACGTCAGGTTGACGGTGAGCAATGCCCTCGGCACCTCCGAGGCCATCCAGAAGGTCACGGTCCTTGCCAGCACGCAGCCACCGAAGGCGGCGTTCACGGCGTCGGGCAACACCGCCGAGGTGAGCCAGAAGCTCACCTTCACGTATACCCCTTCGCCCGCTGACGCCAGCGGCGTGGCCCCCGGCACACCGGCCACCTACAAGTGGGATTTCGGCGATGGCACTCCGGCGGCAACCGAGTCGGTGACCCAGCACGCTTGGACGGCACCGGGCACGTACGACGTCACGCTGACCGTGGTCAATGAGGCCGGCACGTCGACGTCCACGCCTCTCACGATCAAGGTCGACCGCGCGGCCACCAAGTTGGTGGCGGCATTCTCGGTGCGGCCCGGCGCCAGCGCGCAGGACCCTGTGCGCCCGGGTGCTCCGGTCGAGCTCCGGGACCTCTCGGGGCCGACCGTCACCACGTGGGAGTGGGACTTCGGCGATGGCGCCAAGGGCTCGGGCGCGGCGGTCACCCACGCCTACGCCCGCGCTGGCACCTATACCGTGTCGCTCCGGGTCACCGATGGCGTACAGGCGGCCACGACCACCAACCGGGTCTTCGTGGTCAGTGCCGCCACGGTCGCCCCGGTGGCCGATTTCAGCTACGCCCCGGCCAAGCCGCAGGTGAACGCGGCAGTGGCCTTCACCGACCGGTCAACCGGCGCTCCAACGGCGTGGCGGTGGGACTTCGGCGACGGCAAGGGCCCCTCCGCGGACCAGAACCCGTCGCACGTCTACACCGCCGCCGGCACGTACAACGTGACACTGACCGCGACCAACGCCGCCGGTCAGAACAGCCCGGCCAAGACCGTGGCCATTGTGGTGGCACCGGTCGCGCTGCCGGCCCCGAGGCCTGACTTCACCATCGGTCCCGCGCCGTTGACGGCGGGGAAGATGCTCACCTTCAACGACATCACCCCGCAGACGCCCCACGCGACGAGCACCCCGGTGTTCACCTTCCCGACCGGCACGGTGACGCCGCAACCCGGCACCCGCAGCGCGCCGTACACCTTTGCATCGGCGGGCACGTTCGCGGTCACGATGAAGAGCTGCCTGGTGGAAGACCCCGCCAACTGCGCCGAGATCACCAAGCAGGTATCGGTTGCAGCCGCGGTGGATCCACCCAAGACGAGCTACACGATCAGCGGAGCGATCGTCGACCAGACCACCGCCATCGTGGGCGGTGACGTGGTCTTCACTGACACCTCCACCGGTACGGAGATCACGTCCAGCACGTGGGTCATCGGCACCAGCACGTTCAGCGGCGCCTCGGTGACCTTCCGGGCCGCGACCCCGGGCGATGTGACGGTCTCGCACGCGGTCACGAACAGCGCAGGCACCAACGAGGTCAAGGGCGTCATCCATTTCGTGGCGAGGCAGGTGCCGACTGCCCAGTTCTCGGCGGGCGCCGCCACTGTCGGCAGCCCCGTCCAGTTCACCGACCAGTCGACCGGCAGCCCCAACAAGTGGCATTGGGACTTCGGCGACGGCAACATATCCGCCGCCCAGTCGCCGACCCACACCTACGCTCGGGCCGGGCAGTTCACCGTCGCCCTCGTGGCCTCCAACCAATTCGGCGACAGCCAGCCGATCAGCAAGACGATCACCGTGGATGGCGGCGCACCGCAGCCGAGGATCCAGATCAACTCCGGCTTGGCGACCAACAACTCGGCTACTCCGTTGACCGGCATCGTGGTGCGCCAGAACGCTGCGGTGGAGTTGACCGACGCCGGAGCGACATCTGACATC
>JAXDQG010000243.1:0-10157 GCA_034667945.1 Acidimicrobiia bacterium
CCGTTTCGCCGCAGGACGACGTAGTCACCCTGCCAAACCTCGCCAGCCGCGACGCGCTCGAGGATCTCCTCGCTGTGGAACTTCTGGTGCACCGGCACGAGCACATCCACAACGGACCGGCCCACAACGTCACTGGCGGCCCAGCCGTAGAGCTCCTCCGCTTGGCGGTTCCAGAGGAGGATTCTGCCGTCCAACGACGTGACGATGATCGCCCGTGGGAGCGCGTCCAACACGGCTCGTTCGCTCACCGCTGTGCAGGCCGGATCGTCGCGGTGCTCGCCGTCCACGGGCCACCAGGTGGGTCGAGAAACTGTGATCCCGGCAGTTTACTGAACGAGGCGGCGGCCGCCGTCCGGGGGAATTGCATTTCCGCATCTTTCAGTGCCAAATGGCGAAGTCGCAGCCATTCTGCGTTGTTGGCCTGCACCAGGCGGACCAGCTTGATTGCCCCTGTGTCGAGATCTGTGAATTCCCGAACCCAACTGCGCATTGACGCGCGGTGGTGGCGCGCACACGGCGAGGGCTTTTGCGCCGGCGCCGGTGTGGGTCGGTCGCTGGTTCGGCACAAATACTCCGAATGAGTGCTCCGTGAGATCGCCCATCCCGCGTCCCTGAGCTGCGCCCGGTAACGCTCTTTCCCGAGCCACCACCATCGTGTGGGATGCTCGCTGGCGTGAGGGGGCTCTACATCGTCGTCGGCGTCACCATGGCAGGGGTCGGATCGGTCTTCGCGCTCCTGGCGGAGCTGCAGAACCGTTATCAGCTCGGGACCGGCAGCCTCGGGTGGATCGCCGGCTCGGCATTCGCGGCCGCGCTGGTCACCCAGCTGCTGCTGGCCCGCTATGCCGATCGGGGATACGCCACCTTGCTGCTGCGGGTCGGTGTGATCGCCGCCGCCGTCGGCCTGCTCTGGTTTGCTGCCGCCACCGAGCTGTGGCAGTTCGTGGCCGCGCGAGCGGTCCTCGGCGCCGGTGTGGGCACCATCATGCCGCCCGCCCGACGGGCCATCGTTCTGACCTCGCACGGCAACCAGGGCGAACGGCTCGGGGTGCTCTACGCCGCCTACCTGTCCGGCTTCGTCTTCGGCCCTCCCATCGCCGGCGCGCTGACCACCCTTGCCGACGTCCGCCTGCCGTTCGTGGTCTTCGGCGCGTTGGTGGCTGCCTGCCTGCTCAGCATCGCCGGCATCGAGATGCCCGAGGGCGGCCGCGGCGAACTGGCCGCGGCCGTCGCCGACAAGCGCGTGCTCCGCCGGCTGCTGTCCAACCGGCGGGTGATCGCGGCCATCCTGGTCATCGTCTCGTTCCGCTACTCCATCGGCGTGTTCGAGCCGCTGTGGGCCACCCACCTCGATCACCTCGGCGCCTCCACGATGGTGGTCACGCTCTCGCTGACGGGCTTCGCCCTGCCGATGCTGCTCGTCGCCAAGCACGCCGGACGCATCTCCGATCGCTACGGCCCGCGACCGGCGTCCGTTCTGTCGGCTCTGGGCACGGTGCCCTTCATGGCCTCATACGGCTTCATCGGCTCGGTGCCGCTCATCTGCCTCATGGTCGTGCCGCATGGCTTGTTGGAGGCGGTGCAGTCACCCGGCAGCCAGGCAGCACTCTCCGATGCCGCCGCTCACGAGGACGCCGCGGCCGCTCAGGGCCTCGGTGAAGCCGCCGGCTCGGCCGCCGCCGCCATCGGCGCCTTCACCGCCGCACCGCTGTTCGCCGGCCTCGGGGCCGGGCCGGCCTGGTTGATCGCCGGGCTGGTCATGACCGGGTTGCTGACCACGAGTGCCCTTGTCGACCGCCCGCGAAGCAATTCGGCTCTGCGAGGTGGGCCGAGAGCCGAGCCCGCCGAAGCGCCGCAGCTCTCCACCGCTGACTGAGCATCCGGTCACGGCGGGGGATCGGCCGCCTGGCCCTCCTCGCCCGCCTGGCCCTCCTCGGCGTCCTGGCCCGCCTAGCCCGCCTCGCCCGCCTCGCCCGCCTCGCCCGACCTCGACGGCAGCTGGTTCCAGAGTGCGGCGAAGGCACCACCCATGCGGCCCAGCTCCTCGAGATGTGCTGCCGACAGCTCATGCAGCCGGCGCTCACCTTCGGGAGTGAGACGCACCCGGACCACTCGCTGGTCGGCCTCGTCGGAGACTCGTTCGACCAGGCCCGCCCGGGTCGCCCGGTCGACCAGCTCCACCACGCTGTGATGGCGCAACAGCAGGTGATCGGCCACGTCCCCCACGCTTGGCAGCGGTCCGTGGCCCCGCACGGCCAGGAGCAGCTGGTGCTGAGCGGGCGTCAGCCCCGCCTGCCGGGCGCGGTCTTCGCTCCAGCGCAGGAACCGGCGCAGGCCGTCTCGGAACTCGAGCAGCCGGCGAAAGTCGGCGTCGCTGAGATCGGGGGGCTGGTCACCCACAGTGTGGTCCAACGGAAGACATTAATATCGTGAGACGATGTAACATCGTGGGAAGATGAACATGTCTGCCACGTCGCCTCGTCGCATGCTGTTGCTCACGGTCCTGGCGGCCTGCCTGGGCCTGGCGGGTGGGGGCGCCGCCTGGGTCCTGCTGCATCTGATCGCCCTCATCACGGATATCGCCCTCTTCGGGCACGTGGGCTTTCATCCACCAAGCTTGGCCCAGCTCCATGCGGGACCCCGGCTGGTCGCGGTGGCGATCATCGGGGCTCTCGTCATCAGTCTGCTCGCCAAGTGGGCTCCGGTGATCCGCGGGCACGGGATCCCCGAGGCGATGGAGGCGGTGCTCGTGAAGCAGAGCCGGATCGCACCCCGCACCGCCATCGCCAAGCCGCTGTCCGCCGCGGTGGCCATCGGCACCGGGGCGCCGTTCGGGGCCGAAGGCCCGATCATCGTCACCGGGGGATCGCTGGGATCGTTGCTGGGCCAGGTCGTGCGTGTCTCGCCGGCCGAACGCAAGATTCTGCTGGCCTGTGGGGCCGCCGCAGGCATGTCGGCCACCTTTGGCGCCCCACTGGCCTCGGTCGTGCTGGCCATCGAACTGCTGCTCTTCGAGTTCTCCGCCCGGGCGCTCGTGCCGCTGGCCGTGGCCACCAGCGTGGCGGCCGCGGTGCACGGGGCGCTCTACGGCGTCGGTCCGCTGTTCACGGCGCCGGTGCATGAGTTCGCCGGCCTCCGATCGCTTCCCGCCTTCGCCATCCTCGGCCTGGCGTGCGGGCTGCTGGCGGTGGTGATCAGCCGGGGCCTCTTCCTGGTCGAGGGTTTCTATCGTCGGCTCCCGGTCGGCGAGTTCTGGCATCCGGTGATCGGTGCAGCGGCGTTCGCGCTGGTTGGTCTGGCCTCACCGCGGGCGCTGGGCGTCGGCTACGACGTGATCGGTGACGTGTTGGCCGCACGGTTGGCCCTCGGTACGGTGGCGCTGGTCGGCGTGGTGAAGCTGATTGCCTGGTGGCTCGCCCTGGGTTCGGGGACCTCCGGCGGGACGCTGGCACCCATCCTGCTCATCAGCTCGGTCTTCGGGACGCTGTTCGGTGACGGGCTAAACCACGTCCTGCCCGGTCCGCCGTTGGCGCTCGGCGCCTTTGCCGTGGTGGCCATGGCGGCCACCTTCGGTGCAGCCACGCGGGCCACCTTCACTGCCATGGTGTTCGTGTTCGAGTTGACCCGCGACTACCAGGTCGTCCTGCCGTTGATGCTGGCGACCGTGCTGGCCGACCTCGTGTTCAACTCGCTCTGCACGGACAGCATCATGACCGAGAAGCTGGCCCGGCGAGGGTTGCGGGTGGGGCGGAGTTACGGCGTCGACCCGTTCAACACCCGTTCGGTCGGGACCATCATGACCACGCCGGTGGCCACGCTGCCGGTCTCCGCGACCGTGGCGGACGCCCGTCATCGATTCGTCGGCGGCGGCCACGGCGCGTATCCCCTCGTGGACGGGGAAGACCACGTCGTCGGGATCGTGACCCGCGGCGACGTGCTCGGCTCGGAGATCGATCCCCTCGCACCGGTTCTCGAGCACGGCAGTCGTGACGTCGTGGCGGTGGCGCCGGACGACCCGGCCAGCGCGGCCATGGGCGTCATGCTGGACGAAGGCATCGAGCACGTGCCGGTGATCGCCGACGGCCGCCTCGTTGGTATCTGCACGCGGACGGATCTGATGAAGTTGCGGGCCGACCAGCGGGAGCACGAGCGCCCCCAGCCGGGGTTCCACCCGGGTCAGCTGCTGGCCCGGGGCCGCCGCATCAGGAGAGCCGGATGAGGGCTGTGGGGAGAGAGCAGCTGTGCGGGGCAGAGCAGCTGTGGGGAGAGAGCAGCTGTGGGCGCACGTTCACGCGGGAGATGCCTTGGCGCTAAAGGGGTTGGCAGCAGCGCACCATGGCGTCGAGATAACGCTGGGTCGCGCGGCGCTGCACGAGACGGGCGACCGGGCCTCCGAGCTTGGTGACGAGGGCGTCCGGCCGCCACGTCGCCGCGACCTCGAAGCGGACCTGCTCTCCAGGGTGATGGCTGACCGTGAAGCTCTCCTCGCCCCGTTCGGGGTGGCCCGGCAGCGTCGCATAAGTGAAGCCAAAGATGGTGACGGTGTCGATGACTTCGGTGACGCGGCAGGCGGCCAGGAACCACAGGCCCAGTTGCCGAGTGGTGAAGGACACGGTCATATCTGGCGCCAGCGAAGCGTCGGGCGGATGGATCTCTACTCCCGCGCCGCGGTGGACCGCCCACGCTCGCAGGGCTGCCTTGGCCCGCTCGAACGCGGGCGGATCATCTCCCAGGTCGACGGCGCTGTGGTCCGAGCGGAATCCCTCCGGCCGTTGTCCCGGGGTGTCGAACGTCGGCGCCATCCGCTGGCGCGATCTCCGGTATCGCTCGAGTTCCTCGGCACTGGGACGACTCAGGCGGATCATCGCCGGTCACGCTAGGTGACGATCGCTAGGACAATTTTCGGGCAAACTCCCTGTTTCGCGCATGGTGGTCGAAGGGTAACTCTGCGTGGCTGAGGAGTTCGTCGACCCGCCTGCCGTCGAAGGCTCTCGGCTGAGTCAGTTGCACTCCCTAATCGGGACCACCTGTTGTCCACCGACCCAGCAGGTGGTCCCGGTTCGCGCTGGCTGCTCTGCGCGGAACTAGACAGCTCCGAGTTCCCGCAGGCGCGCCCGTTCGGCTTCGTCAAGGCCCACCTCCGCCAGCACCTCGTCGGTGTCCGCGCCGGCCTTCGGCGCCGCCCGTCGGACCCGAGTGGGCGTGCGGGAGAACTTGGCGGCCGGCCCGGTGATCGGTGCCGTGCTGCCGTCCGCCAGGACCATCTCTTGCAGCATGTCCCGAGCCTGCACGTGGGGCTCGCTGGCAGCCTCTTCGTACGAGTTCACCTTGGCCGCGGCCAGACCCGCGCCGATGAGCTGCTCGAGGATCTCGGCGATCGTGCCCGAACGGCAGAACCCGGCAACAGCGGCGTTCACCGCCTCGCGGTTGTTCACCCGCTCGACGTTGGTGGCGAAGCCGGGCGCATCGGCCAACTCCGGGCGCCCCATCAGGTCGGCCATCTTGCGCCAGTGCGAGTCGAGCACCATGGCCACGAACACGAACCCGTCCTTGCAGGCATAGGTGTTCGTCGGCACGCTCACGCCGACCTGGCTGCCCCAGCGCGTCAATGGCAAGCCGGTCGCCCCGGCGGTGAGGAAGCCGTTCGACTGGAAGAGGAGGGAGTCGAGCAGGGCCACGTCCACGTGCTGCCCTTCGCCCGTCTGGTCGCGGTGGCGGAGGGCGGCCAGCGCCGCCAGCGCGGCATGCAGGCCGGCGAGGTCGTCGGCCACGTAGGTCGGACCTTTCAGCGGCTGGCCGTCCGGCTCGCCGTTGAGCGACATCCATCCGCCGGCGGCCAGGGCTGCGGGGTCGTATCCCGCGCGGTCGGACCAGGGACCGTATTGGCCCCACCCACTCACCGAGACATAGACGATGTCGGGCTTCACCGCCCGGCAGTCGTCGTAGCCCACACCCCACGAGGCCAGCGTCCCGGGCTTGAAGTTCTCCACCACGATGTCTGCGGAGCGGACCAGGTTCAGAAAGACCTCGCGCCCCTCGGGTCGCCGCAGATCGACGTAGGCGCTGCGCTTGTTGCGATTGACGGTCTCGTGCGCCAGGAGACTCTCGGTGCCGGGGATGTAGGGCGGCCAGGTCGTTCCGCCGTCCGTGCCCGGCAGATCGATGCGCACCACGTCGCCGCCGAGGTCGCCCAAGAGGCAGCCCACCATGGGGCCCGCCCATGCCGTCGTGGCCTCGATCACCCGCACACCGTGCAACGGCCCGGCGAGATCGCTGCGGGCGTCACCGAAGAATTGATCCCTGTTCACGGGCCGGCACCTTAAGCGGAGAGGGCCGAGCGACGGGAAACCCAGTTTTGATGGGGCAGGGGAAGCGTCGGGAGGCCCTGTCCGCCCGTGTAGCAGCGGAGAGGGCCGAGCGACGGGAAACCCGGTTGATGATCGGGCGACGCGAGGCAGCGGTGCTTACGTCGACCGCTCCCGCAGCGCGGCCTTCGGCCCGACGGGGCGGCGGGCAGCGGCGGGGGGCGGGCCCTCCCGGCGATCGCCATGCGCAGCCGACGGGTAGATCAGGAACAGGACGAGCCAGCAGGCGACCACCGCGGCCACGAAGGCCCAGAACACCCGGTGATAGGCGGCCAAGGCGTCGGGCCGGTTGGCGTCACCGAGGATGGACACCGCGATGGCAATGCCCAGCGCCGCAGCAATGTTGCGCACGGTGTTGAACGAGGCATTGACCTCGCCGTACTTGTCCGAGGGCACCTGGGACAGCACCCCGCTGTTGAGGGGCGGCTGGGTAAGGGCCCAACCGGCACCGAACAGGGCGATCGCCGGAGCAGCCGCCAGCCAGTAGTTCGGCTTCTCGTGCAGGAAGAGCAACGGCCAACCGATGGCCGCGATCGGCACCAGGGAGCCCCAGCGCACGAGCGGCTCGTGTCCGTAGCGCTCCGAGAGCCGACCGCCGTAGCTGGTGATGATGCCGCTGACCACGGGCCCGGGCATGAGTGCCAACCCGGTGGCCACCTTCGAATATCCCCAGATCCGGGAGAAGAACAGCGGCCATACCAGCCAAGTGGCCATGCCGGCGATGTTCAGCAGGAAGTTGGCCAGGTTGGCGACCCAGACCGGACGGAGGCAGAAGGCATCGAGGTTGAGCAGTGGCTCGGGATGCCGACGGCAACGACGCACGAAGACCGGGAGAGAGACGACGCAGACGAGGAAGGCGCCGACGATCACCGGACTGTCCCAGCCCAGGTTGGCTCCCTGGCTAACGGCGAACACCAGCGAGGCAATGGCGAACGTGCCGATGACCACGCCCACCACGTCGAGCGCGCCCGCCCGTCGCTCCGCCCGGGACTCGTGCAGCACATTCCATCCCCCGAACAGAGCGAGGACGGCAATCGGTGCGCTCACCAGGAACAACACTCGCCAACTGCTGACGGCCAGGATGATGGCCGCCACGCCGGGTGCGATGGCCGAGGCCATGGGACCTGTCGCCGACCAGAGCGCGATGGCCGTGAAGTGCCGCTCGCGCGGGAACTCGGGCAGGACGACGGCCAACGAGCTTGGTATCACGAGCGCACCGCCGGCCGCGGCCACCAGGCGGGCCCCGATGAGCACCCATATCGAGGGCGCCAACGCCGACAGCGTCGCTCCGATGGCGAACGTGCCCAACCCCACCCGCAGCACCCGACGTCGGCCGACCCGATCGGCCAACCGGCCCGAGACCAGGAGCAAGCTCGCCAGGCCGATGAAGAAGATCGAGGCGATCCATGACACCGTGGCCTGACTGGCGTCGGTGAAGTCGGCCGCGATGTCGACGAACGCCAGGTTGGTGGCGGTCGTGTTGAACGAGATCAGCGAGAAGCCGGCGCACCCCACCGCCAGCGCCCGCCACGCCTGCGGTGTGATCTTGACCACGCCGGTGCTGGGAGGCTGGGCCTTGTTCTTCACGACCGGACCATGGCAGAGGACATGCCCCGCGGTCCAGCCTTTGGGGTCCCCGCAACTCCACACCGACCCGTCGCAAATTCGGCTCCAAGTGACATTTGCCACAACTAGCGCTACGATCGCTCGCTCAAGTGGGGTAGCTCCAGGGGGAAGCACATGGGTGCGAGTGGGAAGCGCTTCGCCGCGCTGCTGTGCGGGCTGGCCTTGGTGGCCGCAGCCTGCGGGAGCAGCGGCGGCAAAGAGCAGACGGGCAGCGGGAATCTCATCGACAAGAACGTCGGCTCGGACGTCAAGGGTCAATTGGGCTCCGGCTCGACCACGGCGGCCGCTCCGGCGAAGGAGCCGGCGTCGATGGACGAATGGGAGGCGCTGTGGAAGACGCAGCGCGAGGCCATCGTCAAGAGGATCAAGGACAACAAGTGGGGCCTGCAGGCCGACGGCAAGACCATTCTCGGCCCCGACGGGTTCAAGGTCGACATGTCCAAGTGCCCTGCCGGTTGGAACAACACCGAGGGCTTGACCGACACAGAGATCAAGTTGGGCTCTGCGGCTCCGTCATCGGGCACCCAGGCGACCGGGGTCTACATCAATCAGGCCATGTCGGTGATCTTCGATTACTACGCCGACAAGGGGATGTTCACCGACTCGCTGGGCAAGAAGCGGCGGGTCAACCAGATCATCAAGGACGACGGCTACGACCCCGCCCGCACCATCCCGCTGGTCGACGAACTGATCGACTCGCAGAAGGTGTTCGACGTGATGACGCAGGGTTCACCCAGCACGCTGAAGACCTACGACAAGTTGAACCAGCGCTGCATCCCGCATTTCTTCAACAGCACCGGCCATCCGGCCTGGGGCGACCCGGTCAAGCATCCGTGGACGAACGGGATGATTCTCTCGTACAACATCGAAGCGTTGTTGTGGGGTGAGTTCATCGACGAGCACATGTCCGAGTTGCCGGCGGGGAAGATCACCGTTGCTGCGCTGGCTATGAACAACGATTTCGGCAAGGTGTACGACCAGGCGTTCCGGGCGTACCTCAGCCAGTCGGCGAACAAGGACCGTATCAACTACGTGGTCGAGTGGATCGAGCCGCAGGCGGCGACGGTGACCGACCCCATGACGACACTGGCGTCGAAGAACCCGCAGGTGTTCATCGAGATGTTGACCGGCACGCCGTGTGCTCAGGCCATCACCGAGACCGCGCAGAACGGCATGAAGGAGAAGACCAAGTTCAAGTTCGTGCCGTCGACGTGCAAGAACATCACGTTCGTGGGCAAGGCCGCCGTCGGTGACGCCTCGGACGGCTGGTGGGTGATCGGTGGCGGCTGGCGTGATCTGGCTTCGCCCGCCGAGGACAAGAACCCCTACTCCCTGTGGGCGCGCGAGCTTCTGAAATCCAAGGGGATGGACTACAAGCTGTCGTCGTTCTACGGCTGGGGGCTGGGGTTCGGGTGGAGTCGGGCGCAGGTCTACATGGTGGCCGGCGCGCTCGACGGTGGACTGACGCGGGCCAATTACGTAACCGCGCTGCGGGCAATCGACATGACTCCGCCGTTCGACCTGTCAGGTATCAAGGCAAATCTCAACGGCAACACCGACGGCTACTGGATCGAGGGATCGGAGATTGCGAAGTACGACTCCGCCGCCCAGCAGTTCATCCAGCAAGGGCCGATCATCGACCTGTCGGGCAAGTCCAAGGCGTGCTCGTGGAACCAGAACACGTCGACATGCGAATGACCGGGACATGCGAATGACCGGCTGCGCCAGTGGGTGTCTCCGTGCCGTTGCGGTCCCGCGGTGACACTTGCCACACCCGCCGCTAGCATCGCCGCGGCAATCGGGGGACTCCAGGGGGACTCATATGCGTGTGACCGGGAAGCGCTTCGGCGCGCTGCTGTGCGGGTTGGCCTTGGTGGCGGTGGCCTGCGGCAGCGGCGGCGGTAATGGGCAGACGGGCAGCGGGAATCTCATCGACAAGAGCGTCGGCTCGGACGTGAAGGGTGCGCTGGGCAGCGGCGCCTCCACCACGTCGGCTCCCGTCAAGGAGCCGACGTCGATGGACGAATGGGAGGCCCTGTGGAAGACGCAGCGCGAAGCCATCGTCAAGAAGATCAAGGACAACAAGTGGGGTCTGCAGCCCGACGGCAAGACGATCCTCGGCCCGGACGGCTTCAAGGTTGATCTGAACAAATGCCCGGGCGGTTG
>JAXDQG010000244.1:0-11030 GCA_034667945.1 Acidimicrobiia bacterium
CCGAATGTCGGGGGTCTCGGCCGCGCTCGGCTCGTTTGGGGTCGCCTCCGCCCGCTGCGGGGTGGGTGCGGGCACGACGATCGGAGCAACGGAGGATCGGGTCACCTCGCGCTGCGGAATGCCCGTCACTCCAGCCAACGCCGCCCCGAGTGCCACCAGGTGCTTGGGATGGGCGTCCACGGCGATCGGTCGGCCCAGCTCGGCGCTCACCATCTGGGCCACGAGCGGAATGCGAGAGGAGCCGCCGACCAGCAGGACGGCATCGATATCGGCAGGCGCCACTCCGGAAGAACGGAGCGCCCGACGGGTGGCGCCCAGGGTGTCCACGAACGCCGGTCGGATCATGGCCTCGAACTCGGTCCGGGTCAGGCGAACCTCTTCCTTCAGCCCGGGCAGCAACACCGGTATCACCACCGTCGAGTCGGCCGAGAGCGCCTCCTTGGCAGCGACGCAGTCGGCGCGCAGGCGGGCCAGCGCCGGCGCCAGCGACGGATCGGTCGCGTCGAACCGGTCGAGCGCGCCGCGCAGCGCGCGGTTGACATGGGCTCGCACGGCGGCATCGAAATCCACGCCGCCGAGGTGCTCGAGGCCCTCCGGGCGGCCGACGATCGTGAAACCCTGGCCTTCACGGCGCAGCAGGGCGACGTCGAAGGTGCCTCCGCCCAGGTCGTAGACCACGACGATGCGCCCGTCGTCGACCCGCTGGGCTGCGGCGTAGGCCACTGCCGCCGCCTCCGGTTCGGTGATCGTCCGCACCGGGCCCAGTCCGCGAGCTTCGACGGCCGCCCGCAGCAGGTCGATCTTGGCGGTCCACCAGGTGGCGGGATGGCACACCACCACCCCGGCCGGCGGCTCACCCAGGCGACCGGTAGCCCGCTCCGCGATCCAGCCGGCTATCTGCGCCATCAACCATTCCGGCCTGGCCGGGCGGCCGTGCAGGCGGGCCCCCGACCCGCTGCCCACGAGGCGCTTGAACTCCCTCGCCGCCAAGCGCGGGTTCGCCGCCGCCAGCTGCTCCGCGACCTCGCCCACCGCCAAGGTGCCGTCGGATCGTACGGACACCACCGAAGGGGTGACGGGGGTCCGGTTGCCGAGAGGCAACATGCGAGCCTCGCCCTCGTTCGCCACCGCGGCAGCCGAGTAGCTTGTTCCCACATCGACGCCGAGCTGGTAGGGCACGGGGCGATCCTGCCAAATCGGCGCTCCCGATAGGGGATGGAATAGGGGACGTCCCCGGTCCCCACCCGTGCCGGACGTCATAGCCTGGGCCTGTCAACGACTCGGGAGAGCACCGTGGCCTCGTTCCTGGAGCTGGTCGAACATTTGATCGAGGAGCCGTTCGCCAAGAGCGCCTACCTCGCGGACCCGCACGGGTACTTGAGCGCGCACGGCTTCGCCGGGTTCGATCCGGGCGACGTGGTGGAAGCCTTGCGCCACACGGCTGATGCCTTCCCGCCGCGTTTGGCTGCACACGTGAACCCGCTCGACGGGCTCGATCACCTCGTGCACCTGCACCTGCATGACGTGGGGTTGGAGAGCTTCCACGACTACCACGTGCCCTGGGAGCACGGGGACGACCTGCAACATGAGTCGGGCCTGCACGACGACGGTGTGTTGCATCACGATGTGGCGGATCTGCATCACCCGGTGCTCGGAGACCATGTCGACCAGGCGCATGCAGCGGGCGCAGAGCTTGCGCACACCGCCGATGTGCACGGGGATGTGGGCCACGGCGGCCATTTCGGTCCGGACCAGGCGGATCTCCGCCACGATGTCGATCTCGACGGCCACCACCCCGTGGAGCATCTGGAGCACCTCCAGCACGCGGTTGCCGATGCGGGGCATCAGGACCTCGGTCACGGTTTCGACCCGCGCGGGGTTGAGCCCACGCATGAGTTCGGCCACGATGCGGCGTTCGGGCACGATGCAGCGTTCGGGCACGATGCGGACCTCGGCCACGACACTGGCTTCGGCCACGATCTGGCCCAGGGGCACGATCTGGACGCGGCTCATGACCCGCTTCACGACGCCGGCCACGATTCCTCGCACCTGGGGTTGACGCACTCCGAGCTCGCACTGAGCGGGCTGTGGCACGACGACCTGACGCATGTGGATCTGCCCCACGGCGATCTCGCCCATGTCGACCCCGCGCAGGATCCGCTGGAAGACCACCACTGGACCGCCGAGCATCACGTCGATCCCGGACACGTCGACGACGCGCACCTCGCCGACCACGACCTGTTCGGTCACGACCCGGGCGGCGACATCCATCACCACTGAGCGTCGACGTCCGCTTGGCTGAGCGGGCGGAGCTTCAGGTGGCAAGACGGCGGCGTGATTGACCGGGGTCGAATGGCCCCGGTCATTGTCGCTCCCGCTTCTTCTGCCGGCCGACCAGCACGTTCCGTGGTTATCACGTCTCAGGCCGTGGTGGCCGGCCGCCGCGATGTTGATCGACACGCCCTCGTAGTCCATCGAAAATTCGGCGTGTTCCCATCGAATCGACGTCGAATCGATGCACTACCAGCCGCCGAATCAAGTTGTCCGATGCATTCAAGAAACTTTCTTTATTAACACGCCAGTTAATCCAATAAGGCCGGTTTGCACCCAGGCGAACGCAGCCCCCAGGCCGTCCCGAATCCGGTCCCCGCCGCCTTCCCCTATCCCCCCCGGAGGAGATGGGGGTACCCCCCGATGGCCTCATCCCCTAGCCGTCTTACCTTGCTCGACAAGGCACCGGTGACTAACCGGTACCGCCCACGAGAGACACGAGACACTGGGAGGACAGGTGAAGGCCAACAAGGTCGCCGAATACCTGATGGATCTGCTGGTGTCCCGCACCAGCCACACGAACAACGCGGCGGTGCTGGAGCACCTGCGCTCGGACGGTAGCGATATGAGCGAGCAGGCGCGCCTGGCCGCAACGCATGCCAACGAGGACCTTCTGGCAAGCCAGCAGGCCGTTGCCCATCAGCAGCTTCAGGCAGAAGCCGACCAGCTTCATGCCGCCCAACTCCACACGGCTCAACTGCAGGCCGAGGCCGTGGCAGCCCGCCAGACCTTCTTCTCGGCAACGCAGTCGGCGCCGGCTCCTCGCAGCTTCGCTCCGGCCCCGTCCCCGCAGCCGACCCACGTGACGCAGGAATACGTGACCCAGCGCCACGACTACGTCACCAACAACTACCGCGCTGGCGACAACGTCGTCGACAACCGCACCTTCACCGACATCTACGCCAGGGGCAACGTCAAGTTCACGCAGGACATCAACAACGTGACGGCCATGCAGGGTGGCGTGGCTGCCGGCCATGACATCAGCAGGGCAGCGGTCAACACGGGTGAGTTCAAGGGCATCCAAGCCGGTAACGGCCCGGTCTTCGCCGACCATGGTGTGATCGGTGACGGCAACACCAGCGTGCAGGGCTCGCACCTCGGCGCCCTCGGAACCAACGGCGGCACCGCCAACAACGTGCCCGGCAGCGCGGTCTTCGGCAGCGGCTCGCTCAACGAGATCCACGGCAACGGCCAGGTTGCCCAGGGCGGAAGCAGCATCGTCGATGTCGACAATCACGGCCACGGGAACCTCAACTTCGGCAACGGCACGCTGAACGATGTCGACACTCATGGCAACGGGCCCGTCGCCGTCGGACACAGCTCGGCCAACGAGGTGAGCTCCAGCGGTTCGGGCCAGGCCGTCCTCGGCAACGGCAACCACCTCACGGGCGATGTCTCGGTCGATCTGCACCACACGGATGGCAACGCCAACGTGGCGATCGGCGACCACAACGGCCAGTCCGGCCAGCAGGTCGACAACTCGCAGCATGTCACCGACGGCTCAACCCGTGACAGCTTCAACAACCACGCCGAGACGGACGACCACTCCAACCATTCGGTGAATGACAGCGCCAACCGCACCACGGTCGACGACAGCTTCAACCACACGACCGACAACCACGACCTGCATTCGGTGGACGACAGCTACAACCACCCGACGACCACCACGGTGGACGACAGCAACAACCACACGACCGACAGCCACAACGTGCATTCGGTGGAGGACAGCTACAACCATCCCACCTACGACAGCCACGACCAGACGCACACGGTCGACGACTCGCACAACCACCCGACGTACGACAGCCATGACCTGACCCACACGGTTGACGACTCGTACAACCACTCGTGGGACAACCACGACCTCCACTCGGTGGACGACAGCTACAACCACCCCACCGACAGCTACAACCACTCCTGGGACAGCCACGACCTGACCCACACGACCGACGACAGCCTTCACCACAGCTGGGACCTCAGCCACGGCCACGGCTGATCGACAACCACAAACAACTCTCCTCCACACCCACAACCAACTCCTGCACACCCTCAACAACTCCTCAAACCCTCAACAACTTCGGCCGGGGCCTCCACACCCCGGTCGAAGCGCGTTTTGGGCAAAGGCCGTATCAGATAACCTCGGCCGCGCGTCGGGAGGGACATCGTGACAAATGCTCATCCGCTCGGATCGCAGCCCGCGGCCGCGGCCCCGGCCGCGCCGCCAACGCAGGGGCCAGGCGGATCTCGGCCTTCGGCCGCGGCCGGCTCCTCAGCGCCACCGGGCCAGCTGACGGCCAAAGATCGAGCACTCGGCGCGGTCGATGCGGTTGCCGCAGCCGTGGCCGGCCTCGACCGGCCCGAGTTCGCCAGCCGCCTCGTCACCCTCCGCCGGCGCCTCCGCTCGTCCTCCTGCACCGTTCTCGTGGTGGGCGAGTTCAAGAAGGGCAAGAGCACGCTCATCAACGCCCTGGTGCACGCCCAGGTGTGCCCGGTGGACGACGACATCGCCACCGCCAAGCCGGTCGCGGTCCGCCACAGCCCCGATCCGACAGCCGAGATCGTCCTGTATCCCGACCCCGGCGACGACCAGGCCCTGGGCGAACGTCGGCCCATCCCGTTCGAGCTGCTCAGCGCATACGCCACCGAAGCGGCCGGTGCGCCCGACGTCGATCGGGTCGAGCGAGTGGTCATCGGCCTGCCTCGCAACCTGCTCGAAGGCGGCCTGGTGCTGGTCGATACACCCGGCGTCGGCGGGCTGGGCTCACCGCACACTGCCGCCACGGTGGCCGCACTGCCGTCCGCCGATGCGGTGCTGTTCGTCACCGACGCGTCACAGGAGCTCACCCAGTCGGAGATGGAGTTCCTCCGCACCGCCCGGGCCATGTGCCCCCGGGTGATGTGCATCATGACGAAGACCGATTTCTACCCGTCTTGGCGCACGATCCTGCAGCTCAACCAGGAGCATCTGTCGCGCAACGGGCTGCCCGGCCGGATCATCGCCGCGTCGGCGCCGCTGCGGACCCACGCGGTGGTGCACAACGACACCTCGCTCAACGTCGAGTCGGGCTATGCCGAGCTGGTGCACCTGCTGCGGGACGAGCTGGCCCCTCAGGTCGCCATGGCCACCGCCGGAGGGGTTGCCGCCGAGCTGGCCGAGATCCTCGACCTGCACGAAGCCCAGCTGCGGGCCGAGCTGGCCGCCCTGGAAGACCCCGAGCGCAGCGCGGATTCGGTCCGTGAGCTCGAGCGAACGAAAGAGCAGGCCGAACGGTTGCGCGGCCAAGCCGCGCGTTGGCAGCACACGCTGAACGATGGTGTCGCCGACCTGGTGGCCGATGTCGAGCACGACCTCCGTGCCCGTTCCCGCGAGCTGGTGCGTGAGGCCGAGGAGCTCATCGACACCGGCGATCCGGCGAAGTTCTGGCCCGAGTTCGAGCCGTGGCTCACTCGCCGGGCAACCAGCGACGTCGTGCAGAACCTCACCCTGCTCCACCAGCGGTCGGTGCAGCTCTGCGCCCGGGTCGCCCAGCACTTCGACGCCGACCATCGGGAAGTGGCCGCCCGGCTCGATATCCCGGCACCGACGGAGCTGTCGGTCAGCGGTGTCGCCCAGGCGACCTTCAAGCCCGAGCGTCCTTCCTTCTTCAGCCAGACCGTGTCGGCCCTGCGCGGTTCGACCGGCGGCTTCATGATGGTCAGCGTCCTCTCCAATCTGGCGCACACCACGTTTGCCGGCCTGGCGCTCGCCCCGAGCCCCCTGCTGCTCGGCGGGGTGACCCTCATGATGGGTCGCAAGACGTTCCGCGACGAGAAGCACCGCATGCTCGCCCAGCGGCGGGCGCAAGCCAAGCAGGTGGTCCGCCGCTACACCGACGACGTGGTCATGCTGGCCAGCAAGGACACGCGGGACAGCATCCGCCGGGTCAACCGCCAGCTCCGGGATCACTACGTGGAGCGCGCCGAGCTGCTGACCAGCTCGACCGCCGAGGCGCTGTCGGCCGCGCAGAACGCCGTGCGGGCCAGTGAGCAGCGGAGGATGCAGCGCCGGAAGGAAGTGGTCGAGTTGCTCGATCGGACGTCGCCTGCCCGCAGGGCTGCCGCCCAGGTCGACCGCCCGGCCCAGCCGTCCGGCGATACGGCTGCCCGCCCGGTGTCCGCAGCCGCAACTGCACGGGGGCCGGTGGCCCAACCGGCTGGAGCGGCGTGACGCAGGGCGGCCGATCTGCCCTGCTCAGCCGGGTGCTGGAGCTCCTGGCCGAGGCGGCCGCCGTCTATCAGGGCACGGCTGCCGCCCCGGTGGTCGACGAGCTGATCGGTCGCTTGCACGAGCCTCTCCGCGTAGCCATCGCCGGTCGGGTCAAGGCTGGCAAGTCGACGCTGCTGAATGCATTGGTGGGGGAGGAGCTGGCCCCGACCGACGCCGGCGAGTGCACGCGCATCGTGACGTGGTACCGACACGGGCTCACCTACCGGGTCACGCTCGTCCCCCGCCAGGGCCGGGCCCACCAGGTGCCCTTCGCCCGCGACGACGGCGCGGTCGACGTCGAGCTCGGCGAGTACACCCCCGACGAGGTCGCCAGCCTCTCGATCGAGTGGCCGTCGATGGCGCTGGAGCCGATGACGCTCATCGACACCCCGGGCATCGGCTCGATCACCACCGACGTCTCGGCTCGCAGCCTGGCCTTCCTCACGCCGGATGAGGACGAGCAGCCCACTCCCAGCGATGCAGTCATCTACCTGCTGCGCCACGTGCATGCCGCCGACGTGCAGTTTCTCGAGGCCTTCGCCGACGAGCACGTCACGCCGTTTCCGGTGAACGCCGTCGCGGTCCTGTCCCGGGCCGACGAGATGGGAGTTGGCCGTCTGGACGCCCTGGCCTCCGCGGCCCAGATCGCCGACCGGTATCGCGGCGATCCTCGTCTGCGGGCCTTGGTGCAGGACGTCGTTCCGGTCGCCGGTCTGCTGGCCCAGGCCGGCTACACCCTGCGCGAGACCGAGTTCCGCCAGCTGCGCAACCTTTCGCAGTTGCCGCCAGAGGTGCTGGAGGCGCTCGAGCTGTCGGCCGACCGTTTCGTGTCCACCTCCGCCGCCGATCTCGGGCTGGCGGGCACCCCGGCGGAGGGGCTGCTGCCGCCCTCTCACGAGCGGCGCAACCTGCTCGAACGCCTGGGGCTGTTCGGGGTGCGGGTGTCCGTCGAGGCGTTGAGCAGCGGTCGGGTTGCCACGTCCAGCCAGCTGGCTGCAGAGTTGCGGGCCCAGAGCGGCATCGATCGGCTGCGCAAGTTGTTGTTCAGCCACTTCGCCGAGCGCCGGGACACGCTCAAGGCCCGCTCGGCCCTGGTGGCGGTCGAACGGCTGTTGGCGCTCCACCCGCTACCCGCGGGCAGGCCATTGACCGCGCGGCTCGAGCAGCTGCGGGCGTCGGCCCACGAGCTGGCCGAACTGCGGCTGGTGAACTATCTGCGCGGCGGCGCGTTGTCGCTGTCCGACGGCGAACGGACCGAGGCGGAGCAGCTGCTGGCTTCCGGTACGAGCGTGTACCAGCGGCTGGGTATCCCCGATGACGCTTCGGCGGACGAGGTCCGCAAAGCGCTCGTGGCCACGCTCAACCGGTGGCGCACCCGCGGCGAGAACCCCATGTCATCGCTGGCAGACCGGGAGGCGTCGGCCATTCTGGTCCGTACCTGCGAAGGCTTGTTTGCCTCGCTGGTCGGGTGACCCCGATCGGGGCGGTTTGCTGCGGTCCGCAGCCGAGCCGGCCGCCGGCCCCTCGGCGCGTTCAGCTGACCCGATCGACCTCGGCGAGGTCTTCGTTGAGAGCAGCGAGGAACTCGGCCCTCGACGTTGCCCCGAGCTTCTGGCGGATGTGCGCCACGTGATGCTCCACGGTCTTCGGTGAGATGAACAGCTGACCGCCGATGTCACGGTGGGTTCGTCCCTCCAACACCAGGCGGCCAACCTCGCACTCGCGTTCCGACAACCCCGCTGGGGTGACCGCTCCCGAACTCTCCGCCACACCTGCCCCAGCGACCGGAGCGGTGGCCGCCCGCATCTCACGTGCTTGGCTGAGCAGGGATTTCGCCAATGCGCCGTTGTCCACGCGGATGGCGGCCTGGCCCGCGAGCTCGGACGCCTCCCAGCTGAGCCCGACCTCGTTCAAAGTCGCCAGCACGGCGGCCACGCGATCGGCGTCGACCCGGCCGCCAAGGACGTCGTGCCACAGCGCGGCCGCGGCGGAGTAATGGTCGAGCGCAGGATGAGCGTCGGCCAGACGGCGAAGGGCGGCAACCGGCTCGGCCAGCCGTTCGATCTGGCGGATGGCCACGCCGACCTGCAGACGGCCCCAGTGGAAGCGCACCGCCCACAGCGGGGGATGGCCGAGGCGATCGAGCAGGCCGGCGGCAGTTGCCGTCAGCGTCTCGGCGGGCCGCGCCTGACCGAAGCGGTGAAGGAGCGCGGCCAACTCGCCCACGGCTTCGATCGTCCACAGGTCGACCGGGATCCCGACCAGCAGCGGAGGGGCCTGCTTGGCGAGCTGCCCGCCGGCGGTGAGGTCCCCCGACTGACGAAGAAGCGCAGCCCGCAGACCGAGGGCGAGCAGCGTGACCGTCGATGAGCTGGACTCGAGCGCCGCCTGGTGGTGTCGAGCGGTTGCATCGAGTGCCCCGCGGGCCGCCGCCAGGTCTCCCTCCCGCAAGGCGGCCCAGCCGGCCAGCAGCGTGGCGCGGGGCGCCTGCGGGCCGTAACGCGAGGGTGCGGGCGTCCGGGATGCTGATGGTGTGGATTGCTGTGGGTCGGGTTCACGCAGCAGACGCCGGGCGGTGGCGGGCGCGTCCGCCTTGACCGCCAGCAAGGCTGCCAGCTCGGCCACACCGGCCGCGTCGGCCGGCTGCAGGGGTGAGCCCTCGGCCAGTGAGGCGGCCAACCGTGCGGTTCGCAGCACGTCGCCCACCTCGGAGGCCGGATCCAAGCTCTTCAGCAGGGCGGTCAGCACCCGCAAGGAGGCCAGGTCGGCCAGGCGGGCTCCGGTGCCGTCCGCTCCGCCGACCTCGCCGACGTGGGCCAAGAGCTTTTGGGCCACGGCCAGCTCGCCATCGGCGGCCGCACAGATGGCGGCATGCAGCCGGGACCGGCTGTCGCCACTGATGGCCGCCGCTTCGTACCGCAACCGGGCGTCGGACCAGAGGCCTCGTGCCGCCAACGCGGCCCCCACGACGGCCAGTGCCCTGGCTCGATCGGGGCTGCTCACCTCGGAGGGGTTTTGGCTGCTGGTGGGCGGCTGCAGCACGGCCTCGGCCTCGCGGACCGCCTGTTCGACGTGGCCGGTGCCCAACATGGACTCGGCCAGCGCGGTACGCACGGCTGCAGAGCCCGGGTCGCCCCGCAGGGCTGTGCGATACCAGTCCGACGCCTCGCCCGGCGCAGCCACATGCAGCCGGTCGCCCAGCTCACGATAGATGGCGCGAGCGTTGCCGTCGGTCAGTCCGGCAGTTGCCATGGGGCCGGCGAGGGACCGGAGCGCGTCGAGCGAGATGGCGCGGAGCTCGTCGGAAGAGCCAATGGCTGCGGCCCAGACATCGGCGCCGAGAACCTGTCCCAGGGCGGTCGCGATCAGCGCCACCGGGGTCCGGCCGTCGGGCTGGAGGAGCCCGGCGGCCTGCAGCGAGGCCAGGACGGCCGGTGGGGTCGACAGACCGGCCGCCAGCCGCACCAGCCCGCTGCGCTCGGTGGGTCCGAGAGAGCCGAGGCGGCCCCGGATGAGGGTGAGCACTTGTTCCGGCACGGTGGCGGCGGCGTCCGCCGGCAACCGCCCTCCGTCGAGCTGGTTGTTCTCCACCCATGCCCGGACCAGGCGATCGGCCAGGAGAGGCGAGCCGCCCGTCAGCTCCAGGACCTGCGTGATGAGTGCGACGTCGGCCGCCCCGCCCGTGACCGCCGCGACCAGGCCGCCGGTCTCGACGGCATCGAGCGGGGCCAAGACGAACAGGTTGCTTGCCGCCAGCGCATGGTGCTCGAGCACTGCGAGGCCGGCTCGTTGGCCAGTTGGGACGGGCCGGAACGCGACGAGCACGGCCACGTCTGCCTCCGCGGTCCGCTCTGCGACAGCCGCCAACACGGCCAGCGACGATTCGTCGAGCCACTGGGCGTCGTCGACCACCAGCCACCCGCCGCTGAGACGGCCGATGAGCTGGCGGCGCACGGTGACCTCATCGTCGCCGAGATCCTCGAAGGCGGACAGGTGCTGGTCTTGCTCGAGAAAGCGCCCGGCAGTCCGTAGGCAGGGCCGGCCCGCTGCTCGGAGCCGCTCGGCCGCGCCGGCCAGCAAGCGCGTCTTGCCCGTACCGCCTACTCCCAGGATGGCCAGGGTGCCATTGGGCTCGTCGAGGCTCTGGAGGCGCGCACGTACCGTGTTGCGCACACTGTCCCGGGCGCCCGACGCCATCCGGTTGATCCTAGATCGGGCCTCGTGACGACAGGCTGACATCGCGTGAGCGGGTCTTTTGCTCTTGCCAGGTGGCGTTGCGGGCGCTCCGTTGCCCGCGACTACCGGGCGGAAGGTACGGTCGCCGGCCATGGCCAACGTCGAGACCAGCCAGCCGGCCGAGGGCGTGACCCAGCTCACGCTCAACCGGCCCGAGAAGCTGAACGCCCTCACCTACGACCTCGTCAGCGAGTTGCACGCGGCGCTGGACGGGGTG
>JAXDQG010000245.1:0-11575 GCA_034667945.1 Acidimicrobiia bacterium
GTGGGCGAGCGGCGGGCCGCGGCCGATGCCCGCCACATCGCCGTCGAGTTTCTCCATCCGGTGACGGTGGGCCGACGGGCTCTACCTGCGCTGATGGGATCCGCCGGCGCCGCAGCCGGGGATGTGGTGGTGGGCGTGGCCTACGACGGCTCGCCCCTGCCGGATCGTGTCGACGTCGCCTTGGCCGACCGGGCCGTTCCCTCGGCCGTGACGTCGGTGCCGCTTGCGTCGGGTGAGCTCGACGCAGCCAAGGAATCCGCGGTCACCGCCTATCACATCCTGTGGGAGCTGACGCATGTGTTCCTCGAGCAGGCCGGGGGTTCACCATCGCAGCCCGGGGTTTCTGCGCCCACGGGTTCGGCCGACCTGGCGGCGCTGTACCCCATGCTCTACCAGCCCGCCCGTACAGGCGGTGCGCCGTCGGACCAGGCTCGGGCAGCGGCCACGGCTTCCGCCCGGGAGAAGCTGATCGAGTCGGCCGAGGTCCGGGCCCGTTGCCTGGAGCAGCACGACGACGGGCTGGCCCGGGCGGCCGAGCTGGTGGCCGCCGCCCCGACCGTGTTCACCTTCGGCAACGGCGGCAGCGCTACCGACGCCGCCGATCTGGCCTGGCGGCTGGGGGCCCGGGGCCGGGCGGTCAGCGACGACATCGCCACGGTGACCGCCGTGGCCAACGACGTCAGCTTCGACGTGGTGTTCGCCCGGCAGCTGGCCACCCTCGGCCGACCCGGCGATGTGGCCATCGGCCTCTCCACCAGCGGCAACTCGCCCAATGTGCTGGCCGGGCTGGCCGAGGCCGCTCGGCGGGGCGTCCATACGATCGGCCTGGCCGGCTATGCCGGGGGTGCGATGGCGTCGGCTGAGCTGGACCTCTGCCTGGTCGTGGCGTCGTCGTCGGTGCATCGGATCCAGGAGGCGCAGGTCAGCTTGTACAACGAGCTGGCCCGCCGAGCCGATCGCGGGCTCCGGCCACCACGGCCTGGCCCAGGCTGATCCCGCCGTCGTTGGTGGGCACCCGCCGATGGCGGAGCACCCGGAAGCCGGTGGACTGCAAACGCTCGGTGAGCTGGCGGAGCAGCACCATGTTGAGGAAGACCCCGCCGGAGAGGGCGACGGTGTCCAGCCCCCGCCGGTCACGGATCAACTCGCAGGCGGTGGCCGTGACCTCGGCCAGGCCCCGATGGAACCGGGCCGCGATCCGGCCGGGTTCCACGCCGGCTCGGACGTCCTCCAGCACGCCGGCGACCAGGTCGCTTCCGATCAGACGGTCGTTGACCACGCGGGCCGGATAGGCACCGGATTCGTCCGGGTCGACCCGTTGCTCCAGTTCGACCGCGGCCTGGCCCTCGTAGGTGGCGTCGGTGCGGACGTCCAGCAGGGCGGCCACGGCGTCGAACAGGCGGCCGACCGACGAGGTCAACGGCGACCGCAGCCCGGTCCGAGCCAGTTCGACGACGTCGCCCCAACGAGCTTGGGCCGCCAGCCATGGCGGGGGTGCCCCGGCCTCTCCCAGCGTGTGCAGATAGGCAGCCGCCATGCGCCAGGGTTGCTTGACCGCAGCGTCCCCGCCGGGCAGCGGCACGGTCGCCAGCCAGGCCATCCGCTCGAAGTCGACCAGATCGGCCACCAGCAGCTCGCCACCCCAGACGGTGCCGTCGCTGCCATGACCCGCCCCATCGAAGGCCACGCCGATCACCGGTCCGGGCTCGTCGTTGTCGGCCAGGCACGAGACGATGTGGGCGTGGTGGTGCTGCACCGCCACCCGGTCGACGCCGTCTCGCTCCACGGCATGGACAGTGGACAGATAGGACGGATGCAGGTCGTGGGCCACGACCTCGGGCTCGATCTGGAACAGCCGGCCGACGTGCTCGATGGCCTCGCAGAAGGCGGCGTACGTCTCGTAGTTCTTGAGGTCGCCGAGGTGGTGCGACAGAAAGACGTGCCGGCCACGGGCCAGGGCGATCGTCGACTTGAGCTCGGCCCCGCAGGCCAGCACCGGGCGGGCGAACGGCCAGGCGACAGCCACGGGCGCCGGCGCGTAGCCGCGGCTGCGTCGCAGCAGGTAGGGCTGACCGTCCACGACCCTTGCCACCGAATCGTCGACCCGGATGTGTATGGGCCGGTCGTGGCCCACGATGCGATCGGCCACCGGGCCCAGCCGGACCGCTGCGTCGTCGTCCCGATAGGCGATCGGCTCGTCGGAGAGGTTTCCCGACGTCAGCACGATGGGCTGGCCGACCGCGGCCAGCAACAAATGGTGCAGACCGGTGTAGGGCAGCATGATGCCCAGCTGGGCGCTTCCGGGTGCCGTTGCCGAGGCCACCGCAGCGGCCGACCGGCCGTGGCGGTCGAGGCGGTCGAGGCGGTCGAGCAGCACGATCGGGTGCGCGGGGGAGGACAACAGCTGTGCCTCGGCCCCGCCTACCCGACACAACGCCCGGGCCGCCTCGAGGTCCGCCACCATCAGGGCGAACGGCTTGTCGTCCCGATGCTTGCGGGTCCGCAGCCGGCGAACGGCCGCATCCGAGCTGGCCAGGGCGGCCAAGTGGTAACCGCCCAAGCCCTTGAGCGCCACGATGCCGTCCTGGAGCAGGGCGGCCGCGATGTGCTCGATGCGTAGGTCCAGCGTGGGGCCGCAGCGGGGACAGCACACCGGCTGGGCGTGGAAGCGGCGATCGGTCGGGTCGTCATACTCCGCCAGGCAGGCGTCGCACAACGAGAAGGTATGCATGGTCGTGTTGGGCCGGTCATAGGGGACGCCGGTCACGATCGTGTAGCGCGGCCCGCAGTTGGTGCAGTTCGTGAACGGGTAGCCGTGGCGGCGATTGGACGGGTCGGCCATCTCCGCCAGGCAGTCCTCGCAGGTGGCCACGTCGGGCGAGACCAGGGCCGTGGCGGTGGCGGTAGCCGCTTGGCGACTCGGCCGACTGGGCCGGATGAGGAAGCCGCCCGCGCCCACAGGGGCAGCCGGCTCGACCCTCAACGCGTCGATCTGCGCCAGCGGTGGGGCGTCGCTGACCAGATGCTTGACGAAGGCTTCAACCGCGTCAGCCGGACCCTCGATGGCGATCTCGACACCCGCCTCGGTGTTCTCCACCCAGCCCCGCAGCCGCAGTTGAGTCGCCAGCGCATGCACGTGGGGGCGAAATCCGACGCCCTGCACGATGCCCTCCACGAGGACCCGGCGGGAAATGGCAGGAGAGGTTTCCAACGACGCCTGTTTACCTCGTCGTAGAGCTGGGTACGCACAGCCGACCAACAGGCCGAGGGGGGCTGGCATGGACTCGGACGTCATTCACGTTCTGTGGATCAATGCCGGGCTGAGCTGCGATGGTGATTCGGTTGCGCTGACCGCCGCCACCCAGCCGAGTGTCGAGGAGATCGCCCTCGGCGCTTTACCCGGCCTCCCCCGCATCGCGGTCCACTGGCCGCTGATCGACTTCGAGTGCGGACCGCAGGGAGGCGCAGACGACTTCCTCGAGTGGTTCCGCCGGGCTGACCGCGGCGAGCTCGAGCCGTTTGTGCTGGTCGTGGAGGGCTCCATCCCCAACGAGGAACTGTCGGGCGAGGGCTACTGGTGCGGCTTCGGCAACGATCCGGCGACGGGCCAGCCGATCACTACCAATGAGTGGCTCGATCGACTGACACCGAAGGCGTTGGCCGTGGTGGCGGTGGGCACCTGCGCAACCTATGGCGGTATCCATGCCATGGCCGGCAACCCCACGGGCGCCATGGGCGTGCCCGATTACCTCGGTTGGGGCTGGCGCTCGAAGGCGGATATCCCGATCGTCTGTGTCCCGGGGTGCCCTATTCATCCCGACAACCTTGCCGAAACCTTGACCTATCTCCTCTATCAGGCGACCGGGCAGGCTCCTCCGATCCCCCTCGACGAGGCGCTCCGGCCGCAATGGCTGTTCGGCCAGACCGTGCACGAGGGCTGCGACCGGGCGGGCTATTACGAAGAAGGGGTCTTCGCCACCGAGTACGGGGCCCCCACCTGCATCGTCAAGCTGGGCTGCTGGGGACCGGTGGTGAACTGCAACGTACCCAAGCGGGGCTGGGTCAACGGCGTCGGCGGCTGCCCGAATGTGGGAGGCATCTGCATCGGCTGCACCATGCCCGGCTTCCCGGACAAGTTCATGCCGTTCATGGACGAGCCCCCCGGTGGCCGCCTCTCGAGCAATCTGAGTCGCTCGTACGGCACCATGATCCGGCGTCTGCGGGCGGTCACCAACAAGACGCTGAACCAAGAGCCCAAGTGGCGTCGGCGGGGGCGCGAGTTGTTGACCGGCTATCGCCGGTGAGCTGAAGGCATCTACGACGATCCAAAGCGCGATGACCTAAGAGCAACTTGGGGGATACCACGATGGCCATGACGGAGAATCGGGCCGCAACACCGAGCGCCGACAGCGCCGGCATCGTGGAAATGGCGTGGGACCCGATCACCCGGATCGTTGGTTCGCTCGGCATCTACACCAAGATCGATTGGAAGCAGAGGGTCGTCAAAGAGTGCAAGAGCACCTCGTCGATCTTCCGCGGCTACTCGATTTTCATGAAGGGCAAAGATCCCCGGGATGCGCATTTCATAACGAGTCGCATCTGCGGCATCTGCGGTGACAATCACGCCACATGCGCCACCTATGCCCAGAACATGGCGTTCGGCGTACGCCCCCCGGCGATCGCCGAGTGGATCGTGAATCTCGGCGAGGCGGCCGAGTACATGTTCGACCACAACATCTTCCAGGAGAACCTGGTGTTCGTGGACTTCTGCGAGAAGATGGTCCGCGAGACCAACCCCTCGGTGTGGGCGAAGGCGCAGGCCGCCGAGGCGCCGCACGCCGCCATTCACGGCTACCGCACCATTGCCGACATCTTGTCGGCCTTCAATCCGTTCGAGGGCGAGTTCTACCGCGAGGCCCTGCAGGTGAGCCGCTCCACCCGGGAGATGTTCTGCCTGATGGAGGGCCGCCACGTGCATCCGTCCACCCTGTACCCGGGGGGCGTGGGCACGACGCCGACCATTCAGCTCTTCACCGATTACGTGACTCGCCTGGCCCGGTACTGCGAGTGGATGAAGAAGGTCGTGCCCATGCACGACGACGTCTTCGATTTCTGGTACGAGGCGCTACCCGGTTATGAGGAGGTGGGCCGACGCCGGGTGCTGCTCGGCTGCTGGGGCTCGTTCCAAGACCCCAATTTCTGCAACTTCCAATATCGCGACATGGCCGATTGGGGTCGGCGCATGTTCGTCACGCCGGGGGTTGTGCGCGACGGACAGCTGCTCACGACCAACCTGGTCGACATCAACCTGGGGATCAACATCATGTTGGGCTCGTCGTTCTACGACGACTGGTCCGGCCAGGAGCCATTCGTCACTCGAGATTCGTTGGGCAACCCGATCGGTCCCCGCCATCCGTGGAACCAGCACACGTTGCCCCATCCTCAGAAGCGTGATTTCGACGACAAGTACAGCTGGGTCATGTCACCCCGTTGGCACGACGGGCAGGACTATCTGCCGCTCGACACCGGAGGCGGACCGTTGGCCCGTTTGTGGTCGACCGCCTTGGCCGGTCTGGTCGACATCGGGTACATCAAGGCCACGGGCAACAGCGTGCAGATCAACCTGCCGAAGACGGCATTGCTCCCCGAAACCTCCTTCGAGTGGAAGATCCCACAGTGGTCGAACGCCATCGAGCGTGATCGGGCCCGCACGTATTTCCAGGCCTACGCCTGCGCGGCCGCCTACTACTTCGCCGAGCAGGCCATGTCCGAATTGCGCCACGGACGCACCAAGACCTGGGAGTCATTCGAGGTACCGACCGACGGGATCGGCTGCGGATTCACCGAGGCCGTTCGGGGCGTCTTGTCCCATCACGTGATCATCCGCGACGGCAAGATCGCCAATTATCACCCGTATCCGCCGACACCATGGAACGCGAGCCCAACCGACAACATGGGGATACCGGGGCCGTACGAGGACGCGGTCGCCAACACGCCCATCTTCGAGGAGAACACGCTCGAGAACTTCAAGGGCATCGACATCATGCGGGCCGTCCGCAGCTTCGATCCGTGCCTGCCCTGCGGCGTGCACATGTATGTGGGACCCGGCAAGACCATCGAGACGGTCCACTCCCCGGCGCAAGCGCCAGCCCTGTACTGAGCGTGGACGAACTGCGCGACGCGGCCCAGGCCATCGCCGAGGCGTTGGGGCAGCTGAGCGTGGTGGCCTCGGCGCGCCGCCACGGCGAAGAGCTCGCCCGTGTGGTGGTCGACGCCCAAGCGGCCGGCCTCGAGCGCCTCGTCGAGTTGGCCACCGACCCCTCGGTGTTGGAGGGCGACCCCGAGCTGGCGGAGGTGCTGTGGGTCCACCGCCCGTTCAGGGGCGACCCCACCATGCTGGCCGAGCTGCCCGAACGGGTGGACGCGCTGTTGGCGTCCATCGCCCAGACCGGCGTGCCTGGCCTGGTCGAGGCGGCCGAGGGCATGTTGGAGGACTTGGCGGAGCTCTACGGCTGGGCGCTCTGCCGGGCCATCGAGCTGCTGCACGAGTCCGGTGACTCCGCGGCGGTGCGGGGCGCGCTGGACGACCCGCTGGTCGCCAGCCTGCTGTTGGCCCACGGCCTGCATCCCGATCCGCTCGAGGTGCGGGTGGGTCGGGCGTTGCAGGCCCTGGCCGCCACGCTGGGCGAGCACGGCAGCCGGGCCCAACTGCAGGAGGTCACGGCCGAGGGCGTGGTTCGCATCGAGATCGTCGGGGGCGATCCTCGCCAGGCCTGGCGCAGTCGGCTGGCGGTGGAGCGGGCGTTGACATCGGCCCTGCCGGACGCGGCCGCGGTGGAGGTGAGCGGGGCCGGGGTCGAGCCGACCGTGGAGCGGGGCGAGACGGCCTTCATCCCCATCGGGTCGATCCGTCGCCGCCAGGCGAGCCCGAGCCCGGGCCCCAGCCGCTGGATCGAGGTGCCCGAGCTGGCCGACCTGGCCGATCTCGAGGTGCGTCGTCTGTCGTGCGACGGCGTGGGGCTGGTGGCCTGTCGGGTGGGTCGTGACTACTTCGTCACCATCGACACGTTCGTCACGGTCGACACGGTCGACACGCTGGGCAGCAGCCTCGCCGGGTTGCGGCTGGTCTCGCTGGATCCGCCGGTGGTCGAGGACGCTCACGGCCACAGGGTTGTGTTCTCCAACCCGCTGCCCACCCACGTCTCAGACCTCGGCGTGGAGGTATCGGTCCCATGAAGGCGCCGGCGCTGCATCCTCTCGCTGAGTTACGTGATGCCGTCGAGCGGGCCCGGGGGGCGCGCCCCGGGGAGGCCTGCGAGATGTGCGGTGCGTGGGTGCCGCCGGACCACCGCCATGTCGTCGACACCGTGGACCGATCGTTGAAATGCCTGTGCACGCCGTGTTTCCTGCTGTTCTCGGACGCGGCCGCAGCCTCGGGGCGCTACCGCCAGGTGTCGTCCCGCTATGCCGCGCTGCCCGGGCTGCAGCTGTCCGATGCCGACTGGGACGCGCTCACGATCCCGGTGTCGCTGGCCTTCTTCTTCCAGAATTCATCTCTCGGTCGGACGGTGGCCTTCTATCCCGGACCCGGGGGCGCGACCGAGTCGCTGTTGCCACTGGATGCCTGGCAGCACATCGTTTCGGCCAACCCTGCCTTGGGGGAATTGGCGCCCGATGTCGAGGCAATCTTGGTTCGCCAGCGGCGGGACGGGGTCGATTGCTACGTGGTGCCGATCGACGCTTGCTACGAGCTTGTGGGACGCTTGCGCCTTCACTGGAGCGGCTTCGACGGGGGTGCCGAAGCCCGAGCCCACATCGACAACTTCTTCGCCGACGTGCGCCGGCGCGCCGGAGGTTCGGAGAGCGGGCATGCCTGAACTGTCGTTCGACGTGTTGGACGCCTATCCCGATGTCTACGGCACTGATCCGACGATGCTGTTCAAGCTGCGCATCGCCGAAACCACGGCCGATCCCATCCACACCATGGTGGTGCGGGTGCAGATCCAGATAGACGCCCAGTTGCGCCGGTACAGCGACGAGGAGAAGGAGTTGCTGGGAGACCTCTTCGGCAACGCCGAGCGTTGGGGCGACACGCTTCGGCCGTTCAACTGGACCCACACCGCCACCATGCTGCAGGGCTTCCGGGGCTCCACCGAGGTGGACCTTCGGGTGCCCTGCACCTACGACTTCGAGGTCGCCGCGGCCAAGTATTTCCATGGCTTGCGTGATGGCAATATCCCCTTGAGCTTCCTGTTCAGCGGGACGGTCATCTCCCGGGGAGCCACCGGCTATTCGGTGACGCAGATCCCCTGGCACAAGGAGTGCACCTATCCCCTGCCGGTGGCCACCTGGCGGGCGTTGATGGACACGTATTGGCCGGGCGGCGGCTGGATCCGGCTGCGGGGCGAGACGCTCGATCGGCTGCAGCTCCTGAAGACCAAAGGCCATTACACGGACTGGGACAGCGTGCTCGGCGAGTTGCTGGAGCGGGCGGCGTCGTGAGCTTGGACACCACGCTCGCCCGGGCCCGGCCCATCGCCGATGCCGTGCTGTGGGAGGGCTACGTCCTCTATCCGTACCGGCGCTCGGCGGCCAAGAACCGTATGCGCTTCCAGTGGGGCGTCGTGGGCCCGGCCGAGGCGCCGACCATGGCCTGTGAGGTGCTGGTCGAGCGGGATGTGGTGGATTCGGTGATGCTGCGGGTGCGGTTCCTGCAACTGCAGCGGCGGGACGACGGTTGGGACGAGGCCGTCGAGATCGAGCGGGATGTCGAGGTGCGGCTGGACGAGGCCGAGCAGTCGTGGCCGATCGAGGTCGCTGCGGGCGTGGGCGGGCAGGCGTTGACCGGCGTGGTGCGGGTGACCGTCTCGCGGGACGGTCCCTTGGCAAGGGTCCGAGCGGAGGTGGAGAACACGACGCCGTCTGCCGACGGCCTGCCTCGCGAAGAGGCGCTGCTGTATTCGTTCATCGGCTGTCACCTGCTGTTCGCCACATCGGTGGACGCCTTCGTCTCGCTGCTGGAGGCGCCGGACTGGGCCGAGCGCTCGGTGGCTGCTTGCCGACAACACCGGTGCTGGCCGGTGCTGGTCGGCCCGGCGCCGGCGCGTGACCTGATGCTGGCCTCGCCGGTGATCCTCTACGACTACGCCGGTGTGGCGCCCGAGAGCCTGGGCGATTTCTTCGATGGCACCGAGATCGACGAGATGCTGGCCCTCCGGGTGCAGACCTTGACCGAGGAGGAAAAAGCCGAGGCCAGGGCGACAGACCCGAGGGCGGCGGCCATCATCGACCGCTGTGACGATCTGTCGCCCGACTCCATGCTGAGCCTGCACGGAGCCCCGCGGGATCCGATGCCGGAGTGGAGCCAGCCGGGACCGGCCGAGGTGCTGGTGGGCGGCGTGTCCGTGAAGAAGGGCAGCAAGGTCCGCCTCCGGCCGATGCGCCGGGCCGATGCCCACGACCTTTTCCTGGCGGACCGGGTGGCCACCGTGGTCGACGTGGTGCACGACGTCGACGACGAGGTGCACGTGGCGGTCACCGTCGACGACGACCCGGCGGCCGAGCTTTGGCCAGGCCGTTACTTGTACTTCGCCCCGGACGAGTTGGAGCCTCTCTGCAGGGTCCTCGTCGCCGGGGTGGGCAACATCTTCTTGTCGGACGACGGCTTCGGGCCGGAGGTCGTGCGCGAATTGGCCAGTCGTGACATTCCGCCAGGAGTGCGGGTGGTCGATTACGGCATTCGAGGTCTGCACCTGGCCTTCGACCTGGCCGATGCCGTCGAAACCTTGATCCTGGTCGATACCGTACCCAGAGCTGGTAACGGGCCCGGATCGCTGGCGGTCGTCGAGGTTTCACCTGATCAGATCGGGTCCGCTACGTTCGACGCCCACGACATGTCACCAGGCTCGGTTTTTCGTTCGTTAGGGGCGCTAGGCCGTGCACCGCAGACCACACTGGTGGTGGGCTGTGAGCCAGCGTCGACTGAAGACGGCATCGGGTTGAGCGAACCGGTGGCCGCTGCCGTGAGCGTCGCGGCGGACAAGATCGTCGAACTCGTCAATCGTGAATTGGAGCGCAACCCATGAAGAAGTTCATGTTTCTCGGCCTTGTCGCCCTCGGGATAGTGCTCAAGTTCACCGGACACGACATCAAGCGATACGTCGAGATGCGGAAGATGTAGATCCGCCAAATAAGGAGGATTGCTCTGCACGAGATCGCATACTGCGAAGCCCTGCTCAGAGCCGTCGAGCGGCGGGCAGCAGGGCGAGATGTGACCCGCATCGGCATCCGGGCCGGCGTACGGCACCTGCTCGTACCGGACGTGGTGCAGATGGCCTGGCAATTGACCGCGTATGACACCGCCTATCAGAACGCCGAGACCGTCGTGACACAGGCGCCGATGCGCGCCTCGTGCGAAGGCTGCGGTCAGCGATTCGTCACCGATGACACGCTGGCCGTGTGCCCCGGTTGCGCCGAGATGGGAGCCCGATTGGAAGGTGGCGACGAGTTCGTCCTCGAGTGGGTCGAGTACGCCGAGATCGGCTTGGACCGCGCCGGCGAGGCGTTGTCCGCACCCGGTCACGACCACGGGCTCGAAGCCAATCCCTGTGAGCATTTCGACCATTACGACAGCGAGCTCGGCATGGTCAACCACACCAACAAAGGCGGTTGAGCGATGTGCCTCGGCATCCCGGGCCGGGTCGTCTCGATCGATCCGACCAACCCGCATCTCGCCATGGTGGAGGTGACCGGGGTGCGGCGGGCGATCAATGTCGGCCTGCTGGAGGACGAGGCGGAAGGCGCCGGTGCGCAGGTGGGCGACTGGGTGTTGATCCACGTGGGTTTTGCCATGTCGAAGATCGACGAGGAGGAGGCGGCCCGGGCCCTGGAGGGCTTGCGGCTGATGGGTCCAGAGTCAGAGCTCCAGCAGTTCTTGGGGTCTTGATGGAACAGTGCATCACCTGCGGCGACGTGGCCGTGGAGCTGGAGGTGGTGTCGGTGACGGGCAACGACGCCCTGTGCCGGGCCGCCGATGGAGGTACCGAGGTGGTGGCCGTCGAGCTGGTGGCGCCGGTGGAGCCGGGTGACCACGTGATCGTCCATGCCCGTGTGGCCTTGGAGAAGTGCCGATGAGGTACGTCGACGAATATCGCGATCCCGAGCTGGCGAAGGTGCTGGCTCGGCGCATTGCCGAGCGGGTGGAGCCGGGCCGCCACTACAAGATCATGGAGGTCTGCGGCGGCCACACCCATTCGATCTATCGCTACGGCGTGCAGGACTATCTGCCGGCCGAGATCGAGCTGGTGCACGGGCCGGGCTGCCCGGTGTGCGTGATCCCCATGGGCCGGGTGGACGATGGCAGCGCCATCGCCGAGGCCCATGCCGAGGTGATCCTGACCTGCTTCGGCGATCTGATGCGGGTGCCGGGGGGGCGGGGCTCGTTCTTGGATGCCCGGGCCCGGGGCGCCGATATCCGGGTGGTCTACTCCCCCCTCGATGCCCTGAAGCTGGCGATGCAGCACCCGGACCGCCAAGTGGTGTTCTACGCCATCGGCTTCGAGACCACGGCGCCGTC
>JAXDQG010000246.1:0-2713 GCA_034667945.1 Acidimicrobiia bacterium
CATCCCGGAGGAACAGTCGCCGCCGAATCGGTGCTCGATCAACACCTGAGTGGTCATCTCGCGACGCGTCCAGCGGCCCCTCCGGGGCCGCTGGAGCTCGTTTTTCGGCTGCCGATTCCGGTCAGACCCGGGAAGCAGGCTGGGGTGTTTGGGTGCCAGCGCCGGCGCCGGACGAGGTTGCCCCTGTGCTGGCGCCATGCAGCGCCTGCTGGATCTCTTCCTCGAGCTCGCGGGAGAGCGAGGTCTTCAGCACCGTGCCGCCGTAGCGCGACAGCGCCTGGATGACCTTGTCGGGCGTGACCTTTTCGACCACGAGGAAGAGGGCCGAGGTGCCGGGCTGCAGCATCTCCCGCACCCGCCTCTGGAACTCGCCCTCGATCCCCACCTTGGTGATGAGGCCCATGATGGCGCCGATGCCTGCGCCGATCGCCACCCCCAACACCGGTACGAAGAAGAGCACGCCGAACAGAAGTCCCCAGAACATCCCCCAAACCGTTCCGGTCGCCACCACGTGGTGGTTGGTGTGGACGTGGTATTTGCCCTTCGTGTCCCGCACGATGACGGCAATCGCATCGGGCTCGATGAGGAGGTCTTCAGCGAGGCGCTCGACCTCCTTGGCGGCTTCTTCGGCGGTGTGCTCGTCGGGATAACCGATTGCGATGAGATCTGCCATGGTCGAGCCCTTCCGTGTCCGTCATCGGGGTCACCGGGCAGCAAGCTCGAGACCCTCGTCAGCAGCGACGCTAAGAAGCAACTCGTTGGAGCCGTAACACGTGACCGCGTGGTTCGGGCGGGCGGTTGTGCTGTGGGCCCATGACCCCGCACCTCGCCGCCGGTCGGGGCGCGCATACAGGGACGCGTCGCACGGGCTGGCTACGGGCGCATCACCGCAGCCAGCAGCAGCGCCGCCCTGGCTAGACCTCTAGCGTCTGGTACGTGTTGACGATCTCGGCCGGGTCCTGCTTCCAGGCGTCGCTGACGTCGACATACAGCTCGATGCCGTTGCCGTCGGGGTCACTCAGATACAGCGAATAGGTCACACCGTGGTCGACCGCTCGGTCGACGGACCAGTTCCGCTCTTCGAGCTGCTGCTTCATCATCTGCAGCTCCTCCATCGAGTCACCGACCTTGAAGGCGACATGGGCGAGGCCCACGCCTCGCGGATCAGCCAACGGCGCATCCTCACCCAAGGCGACCACGGCCAGGTCGTGGTGATTACCGAGCGTGAAGAACGTCATGTCGTTGCCGCGGATGTTGGCCCGCGTGGCGACCGGAAAGCCGAGCACCCCCGTGTAAAAGGCCTCGGCTCGCTCGATGCTCCGCACCTTCAGCACAGCGTGACCGATCGACTGGACGGGCATGGCGCGCTACCTCCCCCGAGGGACCGGTCCCTCATGGCCCGAGTCCCGGCGCCCATCGGCGCCATCAACGTTGTAGTGCGCCTCGGCCCTGCCGACAAGGCATCTCCCGTTCGCGGCACGGCTCGGCGGCGGTGTGCTGAACTGCCCCACACCGGCCGAGACGGCCGCGTTCCGAAATGAGGCCACACCGGTGGACGACTCCATGGCGACAGTGGAGCGAACGGCAGAGAAGATCTCTCGCCAGGCCTGGATGACCCTCGCCATCGCCTCGGTAGCCGCCTTCATGGTCGCCCTCGAGGTGACGGTGATCTCACTGGCACTTCCCGAGATCCAGGACGGCTTCCCGGGTACGTCCACCGCCACGTTGTCGTGGGTGTTCAGCGCCTACAGCATCGGGGTCGCCTCCCTGCTGCTGATCGGGGGATGGGCGTCTGATCTGCTCGGCCGGAAGCGGTTGTTCCTCATCGGCATGACCATCTTCGCCCTGGGCTCGTTGGGCTCCGGCTCGGCCCGGAGCATGGGATGGCTGATCGGTGCCCGCGTGGTGCAGTCCATCGGCGGCGCACTGCTGTTCCCCGCAGGTCTGGCGCTGGTGTTGGCCATCTTTCCGATCGCCCGTCGGCAGATGGCCATCGGTATCTGGGGTGGGGTGGGCGGCTTGGCCGGCGCGCTGGGTCCGCCGCTGGGCGCCTTCCTCATCAACCTCTTCGGTTGGCGCGCGGTGTTCCTCATCAACGTGCCGGTCGCCGCGCTGGCGGTGCCGATCGGCGCACGTGTGCTGATCGAGTCCAAGGCGGAGGGTGTTCCCCGACAGGTGGACGTCGTGGGGGTGCCATTCGCCTCCCTCGGCGTCGGCGCGGTCGTGCTGGGCATTTCGCAAGGGCGTGACTGGGGGTGGTCGTCACCTGGCGTCGTGGGTGCCCTGGCCGTGTCCGTGTTGCTCGTCGGGACCTTCCTGGTGCGGGCCAGAAGGCATCCGGCTCCGCTGTTCGACCTGAGCCTCTTCGGCATCCGCTCCTACGCCATCGGTCTGATGGGCGCGCTGTTGTTCTCCGCCGGCTTCTTCGGTAGCTGGGTGCTGCTGCCGACCTTCGTCCAGCGCTGGTGGCACTGGTCGGTCTTGAAGACGGGCTTCGCGGTCATGCCGGGGGCCCTGATCTCCGCCCTGCTCTCGGGGCCGATCGGTTCTTTCGTCGACCGCTTCGGCCATAAGCGGGTCGTGGCCACTGGGGCGCTCCTCGGGGCTCTGGCCTTCGTTTGCTTTGCGGTGTTCATGCGGGTCGAGCCGAACTTCATTGTCGGCCTGCTGATCCCCAACATCCTCCTGGGGTTTTCGATGGCCGTGCTCTTCG
>JAXDQG010000247.1:0-3364 GCA_034667945.1 Acidimicrobiia bacterium
GAGCAGGTCTGCCGGGACACCGTCGGGGATGTCGACGAATGGCCGGACGTAATCCAGGTTGCGGCCGGTGCCGCCAGGCACGTACCCGGCCTCCAGCAACTCCAGGGCTCCGGCGAGCAGCGGAACCGCCGACCACTGGACCTCGGCTGCCAGCCCGGAAGCCAGCGCCAGCTTGTGGAGATGACCGAGCAGGCCGAAGCCGGTCACATCGGTGGCGGCAGTGGCTCCCAGATCGAGTGCCACGGTGGCGGCCTCCCTGTTGAGCCGGGTCATGGAGGCCACCGCCTCTTCGTAGGGCTTGGCCAACCACCCGCTCCCACGCACGGCCGCCGGCTCGGAGCGCTTGACCGCCGTGGCAAGCAGGCCGGTACCGAGCGCCTTGGTCAGCACCAGTGCCTGACCGGGAGATGCGCCGGTGTTGGTGAGCAGACGGTCGGGATGTGCCTCGCCTACCACGGCCTGTCCGAACAGGGGCTCGGCCCCGTCAACCGTGTGGCCCCCGACCACTATCCAGCCGCCCTCGTCCGAGATGCGCCGAGCGCCTTCCAGCACGTCGGACAGCAGCTCGAGCGGCAGGGCGGCTTGCGGCCACGCCATCACGTTGAGGGCGAACAGCGGCTCGCCACCCATGGCATAGACGTCACTGGCCGAGTTGGCCGCTGCGATGGCACCCCAGGTCTGCGGGTCGTCGACGATGGGCGTGAAGAAATCGACGGTGGCCACGAGGGCGCGTCCGTCTGGCCGACGCCACACCGCAGCGTCGTCACCCCATTCCGTCCCGACGAGCAGGTCGGGATGGCTCCTCGGTTGCAGACGGCGCAGCACCTGCGCCAGGTCGCTCGGTCCGAGCTTGCAAGCTCAACCGGCGCCGTGGCTGTAGGCGGTGAGCCGAACGTCGTCAGCAGGCACCGCTCCGCACACTATCGGCCTGCCGGCACCTGCCCGGCGCACGTTGTGGTGGCCCATAACCCGGTTGCGAACGGCTCAGAGCCGGCCGTTGTAGCGACCGGAGACGTCGGTGAGCAGCAATCGGCCGGCCGCGGTGGTCGACGCCACGTACACCGCCTCGCCCTCAACGGTCAGCTCAATGCGTCCGTTCACGTCGTGGACGGCGAAGGGCTGACCGAGGTCACGCTCGATGCTGGGCCGCGACCGCTCGACGAGGGTCAACAGCCGCTCGTTCGATCGCCGCTGGAACTCGTCCAGGTCGAGATCGACGTACTCCTCGATGCCCACGGTTGGCGAAATCCTTCTCAGGTGACACCGTCCTCGGGTTCGGCACGCACCGCGAGACCGTCGTGCTGAACGTCTCACCAACGGTCAACGCTCGATCAGCAGCGTACCCGGCACGACCAACCCGACGCGAACCTCGGACTCAACCATTGGGCAGGGAGATGCTCGAATCGATGAACTGGTTGGTGGCGATGTCCGTCGGCGAGATACCACTCGGCAGCGGCCGTCCCCGCTTGCGGTAGATGTCCTGGACGATGGAGATGAAACGGTTGACCCTGTCTTCGTCGAAGTTACCGTAGGTACGGTCCGATCCGTTCGACGCGATCAGATACTGGCGCATCTTGTGAACGGCGTCTTCGTTGAGCCCCTTCGACACTTTGAAGAACGTGTTGTAGGTGTTGTTGATGTCGACAATCGCGTTACTGACTTCGCGAATGTCGGCAAAGAAGTCGACCCACGCCCGCTGCAGCACCGGAACGAGAAGCTTCAGGCAGGCGGAGCTTTGCGAAAGCCGGTCGCTGCGGACGCTCATCATGGCGGGATAGTTCTCGTAACCGAGCCAATGGATCAAGAAGAAGTCCACGGTTTTCTTCCAGCCGGCCAGGTCATTCTCGTAGGTGTAGACCTCATTGGTGGCGAACCCCTGCTGGATGACGTCGCCCCGAGTGGCCAGCCAGCGGGCCGGGCTCCCGTCGTAAGAGGCGTCGAGCTGGTCCTCGGTCACGTACGCCCGGCTGAGTAGGAAGTCGATATAGGTCGAGCCCGGGAAGTAGAGGACCTTGGCCCGGGTCTTGGCCAGGTCGTCGAATTGGGCCACTCGGTACCGGGCCGGGCTCCACATCAACATCTGCGGGCTCAGATCCAAGGTTGACGACACGCCGGTGAAGTTGTGGCCCCTCCCTCGACCGGCGATGACGTCGTCTGCATTGATGAACCCGAGATAGATGGTGTCGTCGGTCATCATCACATCGGCGACAGTGCGGTTGTCGATCGCCGCGCCGCCGGCCCGGATCTCGACGGTGTCGATGCCGTTCGAGCCGCGATATTGGGCCTTCAATTGACCCGTATAGGTCACCTTCTGTTTGTCAGCCGCACCACCCGCACCGATGAGCTGGTAGACACCGCCATGCTCCATCTCGGGCAGCCAATCCGTCTGGATGACGAGATTCTTCGGGCATGGTCCGTCGCCCGGCGGCGGCAGGACGCTCTGCTGCGGCTTGCTGCTGCTCGAGCAGCTCGCAGCCAGCATTGCCGGCATCAACATCGCCGACATCAACACTGCCAGCGTTCGCCACCGACGCAGCCGCCCTCGCCCGCTCCCATGCCGCTCCATGCGCTCTCCAAGCCCGGCCGATCACGTACACCGGCCGCCCGCGGCCCGACAGGCACTTGCCCCTCCGGGCCGTCAGCCTATCGAGCAGGTCCCACAGAGAGGCTGACGAGGCGTTCTACGTCAGTCAGCCAGCTGGGGCCCGGGGGGACACCGGCACTCACCCCGTCGGCTGGACGTCGAGCTCGGATGACTCCCAGAGGTGCGCGTAGCGGCCGCCGGCCGCGAGCAACTCGTCGTGACTGCCGATCTCCTCCACGCGCCCCCGGTCCATCACGACGATGCGGTCGGCGTGGCGTGCGGTCTGCAGCCGGTGGGCGATCAGCAGCGTCGTGCGACCAGCTGACAGCACACCCATGGCGTGCTGCACACGGGCCTCTGTGGCCAAGTCGAGGTTGGACGTCGCCTCGTCCAGGATGAGGATGGCCGGATCGACCAGACGGGCCCGCGCCAGGCAGATCAGCTGCCGCTGGCCCGCCGACAACGATCGGCCGCGTTCGGTGACGTGGTAGTCGTAACCACCGGGCAGACCGGCCACGAAAGCGACGGCGCCCACTGCACGAGCTGCTTCTTCGACCTCGGCGTCCGAGGCTTCCGGGCGGCCGTACGCGATGTTGTCGCGGATGGTGCCGGTGAACAGGAACGGCTCCTGTGGCACGTAGCCGAGTTGCCGGCGGAAGGTGCCGAGGTCCACATCGGTGAGCGGAATGCCGTCCACCAACACCCGGCCGGCGGTCGGGTCGTAGAAGCGGGCGACGAGCTTCACGATGGTCGACTTGCCGGCCCCCGTCTCACCGACCA
>JAXDQG010000248.1:0-8642 GCA_034667945.1 Acidimicrobiia bacterium
CGTTTCTCCGCCGTACGCGAGGTGCTGGCTGCCAGCCTCGAGGCCGGGCTCGACGTCGGTGCCTCGGTTGCCGTGACCCTCGACGGCGAGCTCGTCGTCGACATCTGGGGCGGGACCGGAACATCAGTCGTGACCGGGGAGGGTCGTCCGTGGGCCGAAGACACGATCGTCAACGTCTGGTCCACGACCAAGACCATGACCTTCCTGTCGTCATTGCTGCTGGTCGACCGGGGTGAGCTCGACCTCTATGCCCCCGTCCGGCACTACTGGCCCGAATTCGCTGCGTCCGGAAAACAAGGTGTCGAGGTCCGCCACCTGCTGGCCCACACTGCGGGCTTGTCGGGCTGGCAAGAGCCCCTGGCCCCCGCGGACCTGTACGACTGGGAGAAGTGCACCTCGTTGCTGGCCGCCCAGGAGCCGTGGTGGACCCCGGGCACGGCGTCCGGCTATCACGCCTTCACGCAGGGCTATTTGATCGGCGAGGTGATCCGCCGCGTCACGGGCCAGACCTTCGGCACCTTCTTCGCCAAGGAGCTCGCCGAGCCGCTGGGAGCCGACTTCCACGTGGGGACGGGGCCCGAACATGACCATCGGGTCGTGCGGGTCATCCCTCCGCCGCCACTGGACGTCGTGCCCGACCCGTCCACCATTCCGTTCCGCACCCTGGCCAACCCCGGGGCCTCCGCCCAGCAGTCGTGGGAGGAAAGCTGGCGGCGAGCCGAGATCCCCGCAGCGGGTGGTCACGGCAACGCCCGGGCCGTCGCGACGCTCCAGGCGATCCTGGCCTGCGGCGGCGAGGTCGGCGGGCGGCGGTTCCTTTCCGCGGCCACGTGCGACAAGGTCTTCGAGGAGCAGGCGTACGGGACGGACCTCGTCCTGCAGGTGCCTGTTCGCTTCGGCATGGGCTACGGCCTGCAATCAGCGGAGCTGCCCATGGGGCCCAACCCCCGCACCTGTTTCTGGGGCGGTTGGGGCGGGTCTCTCATCACCGTCGACCTCGACGCCCGACTGACCATCGCGTACATGATGAACCGCATGGGCGAGGGGACCGTCGGTGACGAGCGGGGCGCCGCCCTGGTCACCGCCACCTACGCCGCGCTCGCCGGCCTCTGAGCCGGCTGAACGACGTCCGAGCCCGGGGCGGGGGAACGGCCGTCGCGCGCCGCGGCCCAGGCGGTTATCGTCTGGGCCGCCCATGCCGAGTGGAGGGAAGCGATGAGCGAGCCGAGCGACGTATCCGTGCTGTCCGGTTTCCGAGTCGTCGAGCTGACGATGTGGATCGCCGGACCGTCAGCCGGCGGCATCATGGCCGATTGGGGCGCTGACGTCATCAAAGTCGAGCCGACCACCGGCGATCCGCAGCGCAACTCGTTCCGGGCGCTCGGCTACCGCGACGACCTGCCGAATCCGGGCTTCGAGCTCGACAACCGGGGCAAGCGGTCGGTCGTGCTCGACCTCGGCACACCCGAGGGCGCGGCGGCCATGGACAAGCTGCTGGCTTCGGCCGACGTCTTCCTCACCAACATGCGTCCCAAGTCCCTGGAGGGTGTCAACCTCTCGCCCGAGCAGGTCCACGAGCGCCATCCACACCTGGTGGTGACGACCATCACCGGCTACGGCCTCGACGGTCCGGACGCCTGGCGCCCCGGTTACGACATTGGGGCGTTCTGGGCGCGCACCGGAATCGCTCGCGACTTCGTCCCCCGTGACATGGCGCCGCTCGGCGTGCGCGGCGGCCTTGGCGATCACACCACCGGTCTGGGTGCCGTGTCCGGCACGATGGCCGCCCTGCTCGAGCGGACGAAGACCGGCCAGGGCCGCATCGTCGAGTCGTCGCTGTTGCGCACGGGGTTGTGGGCCATCGGCCACAACGTGGTCGTCCAGCAGACGTTCGGCCGAATCGAGTCGGCCAAGCCTCGAGAGGCTTCCCCCACTCCGCTGGTCAGCCCATACAAGGCGGGCGACGACAAGTGGTTCTGGCTGATCGGCGTGGAGGCCGACCGGCATTTCCCGGGTGTCGCCAAGGCTGTCGACCGGCTCGACCTGCTGGAGGACGAGCGCTTCGGCAACGCCAAGCAGCGCAAGGCCAACAGCCGTGAGCTGATCGCCGCGCTCGACGAGGCCTTTGCGACCCAGCCTTACTCCTACTGGGTCGAGAAGTTCGACGAGTTCGACGTGTGGTTCGCCCCGGCGCCCACCTTTGCCGAGGTGCTCGAAGACCCGCAGGTGCAGGCGGCCGGCGGGTTCGTCGAGATCGAGAACCCCGGTGGGGAGCCCCATCAGTCGGTCAACACGCCCATCACCTTCCGGGGCAATCAGCTGACCCGCACCCGTCCGGTGCCAACCGTCGGCCAGCACACCCGCGAGGTGCTGGCCGAGGTCGGCCTCAGCGACCAGGACCTCGACGCCCTCGCCTGAGGGATCTACGCGGGCCGCGCCGCCGGGTCACTCACGACCGCAACAGGTAGGCGCTGTAGGCGGCGCGGGCCGCCCGGAAATTCGGGAGGTCGTCGGCCAGCGCGTCCGCCGCGGTCGCCATTGCGGAGTCGTCGTGATCGACGCAAGTCTGCAGGTAGGTCTCGAGGTGGGACCAACGCTGCAACAGGCCGACCGACATCACCGGATCGGGCGCCATCGCCACCACGCGGGTGAAGTGGTGCTCCGCCGCGATCCGGTCGTGCTCGGCCAAGAGATAGTCGCACGGGGCACCCAGGGGACCGAGACTGCGTCCGCCGGTCACCATGGAGGTGCGGACAACAGGACGACCTGCCCGCATCGGGCTGTCGGCCGGCAGCGCGGAGAGCGGTCCGGCTCGGTCCAGGAAGTCGGCGCCGACCTTCAGCGCGTCGGCGTGGTCGGTCACGAAGGTCCTGGCCTGGCGAATGGCCTGCCGTTTGGTGGCGGCGTCGTGACTCTGGAGGACAACGACTCCGAGGACTGCAGCGACGATGGACGCCGCCGCCAGCCGGCGACGCCAACGGCGAGCCGGCAGCCAGGACCATGGGGTGCCGGTGTTCGCCCCTTGGGTCGACGACCGGCTCTGACGGCTGGTTCCCCCGTGCAAGGGTCGTCAGGCTAGTGCGAGGCGGTCGCGCAGGACCGCGCGGGCCTCTTCGACGATGCGCCGGACGATCTCCTCGGCCGGCTCCACCGAGCGGATGAGGCCAGCGCTCTGACCTGCAGGGATGCCGCCGTCCTCGATCTCGCCGTCGTAACGGGCCCGTCGGGCGGCCTCGGCCCCCACCTTGATGGTCTGCATGGGGAACGGGAGGATCTCGTCCTCGCGTCCCTCCCAGGAGTCGGTGAACCGATTGCGGATGAGTCGGCACGGCTTGCCCGAGTGGCAGCGCGACACCACTGTGCCCTCTTCGTCGATGGCCAAGATCTTGTTCTTGTAGTTGTCGTGCGCCAGCGCCTCGACGGAGGCGATGAAACGGGTGCCCATCCAAACGCCGCACGCGCCCAGCGCCAGCGCGGCCACCAGTCCCCGGCCATCTGCGATGCCACCTGCAGCCACGACCGGCACGTCGATCGCATCGACGACCTGGGGGACCAGCGACATCGTGCCGACCCGACCGGTGTGTCCGCCGGCGTCGTGCCCCTGGGCGATGATGATGTCGACGCCCTCGGCCGCCATGCGGGTGGCCTGCCGCACGTTGCCGGCCAGGGCCATCACCACCATGCCCTGCCGGTGTGCGTCCGGAACCACGCCTGCCGGGCTGCCCAGCCCGGCGATCAGCACCGGGACCTGTTCCTCCAGCGTGACCTCGATCAGTCGATTCACGCCGTCGGTGTAGCGGACCACCTGGTCATTGCGGTCGGCCTTGATCTGGGCGAAAAGGATGTCGACGCCGAAGGGCCGATCGGTCCGCTGCCGTACCACGTGGATCTCTTCCCGCAGCTCACGGGCATTCATCGAGCCGGCGCCGATCACGCCAAGGCCCCCGGCAGCGGACACCGCGGCCGCCAGTCGGCCCGGGGCGACGAAGCCCATGCCTGCCTGACAGATCGGATAGCGGATCCCGAGCGTGCGGCACAGCTCGGTATCGAGGATGGCGTCGGCGTCCATGGCCGGACGCTACCCCCGGGACCCGGCGGTCGGGCGGGCTTGCGGGCCGTCTCGGAGTAGGGTCCGCCTGACCGGGGGGTGTGATGGGGGAACTGCAGGACAAGGTGGCTTTGGTGACGGGCTCCACCCGGGGGCTGGGGCGGGCCATCGCCGAGCGCTTCGCCGCCGAAGGCGCGACCGTCGTGATCAGCGGGCGCGATCCCGGCGTGACCGAGAAGGTGGCGGCGTCATTGCCGGGTGCCATCCCCCTCGCGGTCGACCTGGGCCAACCGGAGGAATGCGCCCGCCTGGTGGACGCCACCGTGGAGGCCAGGGGTCGCATCGACATCGTGGTCAACAACGCCGGCGTCGCCGTGGACAACTACATCCTGGGCGTGACGCAACCCCGCTGGCAGCAAGTGATGGACGTGAACCTCTCGGGCGCCTTCTACGTGCTGCAGGCGGCCGCCCGGCACATGAGACGCGACGGCGGTGGGTCCATCGTGAACGTGATCTCCTGGGCCGGACTGCGGGGCAACATCGGCCAGATCGCCTACTCGGCCTCGAAGGCGGGGCTGGTAGGGGTTACGATCACCGCTGCCAAGGAGCTGGCGCCCTTCGGCATCCGGGTCAACGCACTCTCGCCGGCGGTGGAGAGCGACATGACTGCCCAGATGCGTGACGATCTGTTCGAAGAGGCCCGGGCCCGGATCCCCCTTGGCCGCTTGGGGCGCCCCGAGGAGATTGCCGAGGGAGCTTTGTTCCTGGCCGGGGACCGGTCAAGCTTCATCACCGGCCAGGTACTCAATCTCGACGGTGGTATGCACCTCCGCTGATCAGGCTGCGTGGGCGTCAGCGGTCGCGGGAACGACCCGGTTCGGGGGAGGGCTCGGGGGAGGGCTCCGGCGCGGCGGGCGGGGCCTCAGGTGGCGGCCCCGAGACCGGGCGGATTCGCGCATCTGACCGGTCGGCGCGCAGGGACGCGACCACGGTGACCGCCAGCACGGTGGCGATGACGATCAGGCTCAGCCAGGTGGGCAGATGGACGAATTCTGCCACCAGCATCTTCAGACCGACGAAGGCCAGGATCACGCCGAGCCCGACGTTCAGATAGCGGAACCGGTTGGCCATGCCAGCCAGCAGGAAGTACAGCGCCCGCAGGCCGAGAATGGCGAAGGCGTTCGACGAGAACACGATGAACGGCTCGCGCGATACGGCCAACACGGCCGGGATGGAGTCGACGGCGAACACCACGTCAGTGGTCTCGACGATGATCAGCACGGCGAACAGCGGCGTGGCGAGCAACTTGTGGTTCCGGCGGGTGAAGAGTTTCTGCCCGTCGTAGTTCGGTGTCGACGGCACCAGTTTGGTGACCAGCCTGAGTACCGGATTCCTCTCCGGATGGACCGGCTCGTCCCCGCTGTGGCGGGCCACCCGGAAGGCGGTGATGAGAAGGAAGGCTCCGAAGACGTAGAGCACCCAGTCGAAACGCTCGATGAGGGCCACACCGGCGAAGATGAAGATGGCCCGCAGGACCAGCGCACCGAAGATGCCCCAGAAGAGGACCCGGAACTGGTAGCGGGCAGGCACGGCGAAGTACTGGAAGATCACCGCCCAGACGAACACGTTGTCGATCGAGAGGCTCTTCTCGATCAGGTAGCCGGAGAAGTACTCGCCTGCGGCCGTCCCGCCGTGCCAGGCGAACACCAGGATCGTGAAACTGGTGCCCATGGCGATCCAGATGGCCGACTCGATGGCCGCCTCGCGCAGGGTGATGTCGTGCGGCCTGCGGTGCACCAGCAACAGGTCGAGGACCAGGAGCACGATGATGACCCCTACCAGTGCTCCCCAGATCCAGACGGGGACGTCGAAGCTGGCGAACTTCTGGGAGGTGTCGTTGCTTGCTGCGAGCAACCCGCCGACTGTGCCGTCGGCGTGGAGCAGGGACATTGACTGAGCTCCTCGATGGTGAGAGGTGGTGCGGCGGGCGTGGCGATGCGGGACCTGCTGCCGTGGACGTCAGGGAATTGGGCGTCGGTGGCGGGTGGACGTTGGCGGGCGGCGGCGCAAAAGCGGGGCCAGGTCCGATCCGGGCGGCTCAGCCGGCGTGGCTCAGGCGGGTTGGCGGCTCAGCCGGAATGGCTGCGCAGCCACGCGGCCGCATTGAGTCTGGTCGACTGCCTGCATCGGTGGCCCCCGCCAGCGGGGTGCTTGCCATCCCATCATGGCTGGAGGTACCCCACCTGCCGACCATCGTCTCCGGCGGAGACGGTTCCGTACCGTGGGCCGCTGGGGTGCGGGCCTGCGCCGCCGGAGGCGACCTGTCGTGCGGCGACGGGCGCAGTGGATGGCGCGACGGGAGTGGGTGACGGCCACCTCGACGTCGCAGGTCTCGAGCCCGTCGCTGCCGATGGACGGTTGAGCTGCCACTTGCGGTGCGAGGAATGCGAGGGACAGCAAGCAGAGGGTTCCGACCAATGTTCCGACTCGGCCGCTGGAGGGCGGGCGGCGGCAAGGAGGATCGGTGGCTGCTCGCATGGCTGGTGCCCTTACCCTACCGGCACGATTTCCCTGGCCCGGATGGGTGAGATGCTCAAAAGGGGTGAGGAGCTCACGACGGCGGCCGAGTGGCGAGCACGCCCTCGGCCTCCAGCCGGGGCAGGTCCTCGGTCTTGTAGCCGGCAAGCTCGGTCACGATCTCGGCGTTGTGCTGTCCGAGCAGCGGCGCTGGTCGCAGGACCGGCTCCAGGTCTTCGTAGTGGATCGGAAACCCCGGATAGGTCATGCGCCCGTTGTCCGGCTGGTCCCAGGTGGCCATGAAGCCTCGGTCGCGCAGATGCTCGCAGCTCACCAGGTCGCCGTTGGTCATGGCGGGGGCGGCTGCGACGCCGGCCGCCTGGAGACGCGCCGCGGCCTCGAAGGCGTCGAATCGAGCGGTCCACTGGCTGAGCTCGGCGTCGATCTCGTCGTGGGCCTCGGCTCGTTGCGCGCCGGTGGCCAAGTCGGCGCGGCGGAGGGCCGGTCGGTCGACGAGCTCGACCAGGCGCCCCCAGGCGTCGTCGTCGGTGACGCTGAGCGCGACCCAGGCGTCGTCCCCGGCGCACGGGTAGACGCCCTGCGGTGGGCAGGCGGGAGAGCGATTGCCCCGTCGTTCGGGGGGCTGCCCGGAGATGGAGGAAGCCAGGAACAGTTCGCCGGCGAGCAGGCACAGCGATTCGAGCTGTGAGAGGTCCACGTGGAGGCCTCGTCCGGTCTGTTCGCGCTCCCACAACGCGGCAAGCAGGGCGAATGTGCCGTGGACGCCGCCGACTGCGTCCGGATAGGCCACACCGAGGCGGCACGGCGGGCCCCCGGCGTATCCCGTCGCCTCGTCGAACCCGGAGTGGGCTTCGAGGATCGGCCCCCAGGAGATGTGGCTGGCCATGGGGCCCGTCGCCCCGTAACCGGACATGGAGATGGTGATGATGTTCGGATTGATGGCGCTGAGCGTCTCGTGGTCGATGCCAAGACTGCGCACGCCACGCGGGCTGTAGTTGTTGAGGACGACGTCGGCCTGCTCGACGAGGCGCTGGAGAATTCGCTCTCCGTCCGGTGTCTTCACATCGAGGCACAGGCTGCGCTTGCCGCGATTCATCTTGTTCCAGACGCCCATGCGGTTCCACCAGTGGGCGCCGGGAGTGGCGTCCGGGAAGACCCCGGCCCGGACCTGCGGGTCGGGCAGGGTGCCCCACGTCCAGGCGGGGCGCTCATCGTGGATCCCGCTGCTGATGCCCACACCACGGGCGGTCGGGTGCTCGATCTTGATCACGTCGGCTCCGAAGTCGGCCAGATACCGCCCGGTGAGGGGCCCGGCCCAGGCGATGGAGAACTCGAGGACCCGGATGCCGTGCAGGAGACGCGTTGTCGGCGGTTGACCGGTTGTCGGCGGTTGACCGGGCGTGGACTGCGTAGCCGTGGGGAGGCCGGCGCTCGGGGTCGGGCGGACGCGAGCTGCTTCCAAGACCTCCGCGGTGTGTTCGCCGAGGTTGGGCGCTCGGCAGAAAGGCGGTGGCGCGTCGCCGAGTCGGAAGGGCGCGCTGGGCATGGCCGCGTCCGGACCGAGGTGGTCCGGGCGCGCCCAGAAGCCGCGGATGTCGAGCTGCGGGTCGTGCAGGACCTCGGTCATCGTGAGAACCCGGCTGGCCGGAACGCGATGCTGCTGGAGGATGTCGACGACGTCCTTGGTCGAACGGGCGGCCAGCCAGGGATGGAGCTCGGCGTCGATCTCGTCGGCCCGATCGAAGCGTTCGGCGGGAGCGTAGAGGCGATCGTCGGCCAGCAGCTCCGCCCGGTCGATGGCGATGCAGAGGTTCTCCCACTGCTCGCCGGTGGCCGCGCCGATGCACACCCACCCATCGGCGCAGGGGAACAGCGACATCGGATGATGGGACTCGCCGAGGCGGTTGCCCCAGCGCCGCTTCACCACCCCGGTATGGGTGAACATGGTGAGCGACCACTGGTGCGCGGAGGCCAGTGCCTCCATGACGCCGACATCCACCAGCTGGCCCTTACCGGTGCGCCGCGCCTCGAAGACGGCGGCTTGCGCGCCGATGGC
>JAXDQG010000249.1:0-2928 GCA_034667945.1 Acidimicrobiia bacterium
CGACGGCGGAGAGGTCCTGGTTGACCACGGGCAGGCCGGTGCGGTGGCTGTCGAGACATGGGCCTTCCTGGGCCTGCACCTCGAACAGTTCGAGCACCCGCATCGCCTCACTCGATGAGGCCATGACGCGGAGGTGACCGTCGGGCGCGGCGAGCATGATCCCGGCCGCTTCGACGTCGAGCACCTCGACGCAGCGATCGGCGAGTCGAGTGAGGAGGTCGACGACGTCGAAGTCGTCAACCAGCGTGTCCGCGAGCTCAACGAAGGTCCGGGCGAGGGCTGCTTCTCTGGTCATCGGATCTCCCGTTCCCGTGGGCCGCGACCCACTCGGTTGCCTTCTGCGAGACGGCGACCCGGTCTCCACACTACGACCGGTGCCGCGACGATCAGGGCGGAGCTGAGCGTTCGCTCGGTCCCTCTCATGGCGCCGGGTCTTTCTCGCCGCTCTGCGCGTCGAACCGCAGCTGTCTGGCCACGACGGCCCGGGCGACGTCGGTGAGGGTCCGATCGTTGCCGAACGCGTGGGCACGCATGCGAATCAGCGCCTGGCCGACGGTCACGTCGAGCTGGGCGGCGACCATGCCGGAGGCCTGGTGGACGTCGTACTGGAAGTCGGCGTGCGCCTCCAGCTCGGCGGCCACGGTGCCAGCCGGGGCCCCGCCCTGGAGGAGCATGAGTGCCTGCGCGACGATCCCTGCCATCAACAAGGCGTCGGCATGTTGGTCATCGGTCAGCCGACCTGGCGCGTCGCAGTAGAGGTTCAGCGCGCCGAGGCGGACGGCGCCCACGTGCAGCGGGAACCCGAACACCGCCCGCGCCCCGGCGTCGACCGCTGGTCCCGTGAACGCGAGCCACCTCGGCGATACCGGATCGGCCAGATCCGGCTCGGACACCGGTCGGTCCTGGCGGTAGGCGTCGACGCAGGGACCTTCGCCGAGCTCGTACTGCAGCTGTTCGATCAACGAGCTCACCGCGTCCGTTGTGCAGACCGAGCCGCGAGGGACGTCCCCTGACATCAACATGATCCCGGCGCCGGTCACGCCGGTGGCCTGAGCACACACATCGCACAGCCGCTGCGTTTCGAGCTCGCCGGAAGGTTCAACGATGCGCGCCAGAAGCTCGAGCCGGCGCTCGCCCCCGTTCACGGTCCTCCGTGACCTAGCCCGACAGTCGCGACTCCTTGGTCGGCGCTGCCGTTGGCCGCCAACAGGACCCGGACCGCCTCACGTGGCGCGGGGTGCGCCGCGACCTGCGCATCCTCTTCATTGACGTCGCCCTCGCCTGGCGGTGTCACAGGCAGGACGTTCACCCAGCTGGCCAGCGCGGCCGCCGCGCCAGTAGAGCGGATCGGCTCCAACTGGATGAGGTGTGCGAGCCCACAGAGATCGACAACCCGGCGCGCTGGCGCGGACGGTGCGCGCAGTTCGAGCGACTGGCCGCGACGGCGCAGAAGGTTCCGGCTCTCGACGATGGCGCCGATCGTCGACGCGTCCATGAAGGTCACCCCGCTCAGGTCGACGAGAAGGGGCGTGTCGTCGAGTTGCGCGGCGCGGGCGATCCCGACCGCTAAGGAGACTCTGGTGGCGATGTCGTGATCACCCCGCACCCAGAGCACGGTGCGGTCCGGAACACCGCCGGCAGACCCGCGGCGAGCTATCGAGACGGACGGCGACGTGAAACGACCCATGGTGCTCCTGGCGAACGCGTAGCGAACATGTCGCGCTACCAGGGTCTGGGGCACCGCTCCCGGGCCAGCTGAGCTGGCTCGACACGTCAGGGATCGAGTCGTGTCGGCCTCAAACGTACACCCGCGGTCTTCGAGGCCGCCGCCCCAGTGACCGAACTTCGTCACGGTATGATGAAGGAGTCGGTCGTTCCATCGCAGTGGCGACCCCGCAGCACGTGCGTTGCTCCGGACCCCGGTAGCGCTCCTGGCGCGAAACACGTGAGGGAGCAACGCCAATGGGGAGAGTCCCCGCCGTGGCGACGACTGACAAGAGTTCAGGAGGGCCAGCAGTGCCCTCGCCTGAGCACACCTCGCCTTCGACGCCCAACCGATCCGACGCAGCGCCGCGGCGCGGCGCGTGGGCGACACGGTGGCGGGGGCACCCCGCGGTTCGAGCCGACGACGAGCTCACGGTCGGCGAACGCGCCGCCGACTACATGCGCAACGGCATGGGCTCGTGGGCGTTCGTGTTCAGCGCGCTCCTGTTCTTGGCCGTGTGGATCGCGGTGAACGTCGTCGTCGTACGCGGCGATCACGCATTCGATGCCTACCCGTTCATCCTCTTGAACTTGCTGCTGTCGTGCCTGGCAGCGATGCAGGGCGCCATCCTGCTCATCGCCGCCAAGCGCGCCGATCAGATCGCGTCGGAGCTCGCCGCCCACGACTACGCCGTCAATCGACGGGCCGAGACCCTGATCGAGGAGAACACCGAGCTCACCCGGATCATCAAGGACCTGGCCGAGGCGATCCATCACCAGGTCGTGGGCGCCGACCTCCCAACGGGCGGAGCGGTTGCAGACCGGGGCGGCCGACATCTCCTCACAGCGAACGGAGACACACCATGAGCGAACCACTGCTGACACCCGTCGAAGCGCGGTCCGGTGCCGCCGTTGTTGACGAGCACGCCGAGCACAACGCCCACGGACCATCTCACGAGCCCAGCGGCGACCGCGATGAACCGGCCTCGGGCGAGCCAGTGCAAGGGATGATCCCGGGACCGGTCGCGACGGCGAACAAAGCTCGAGCGAGGGTCGATGCGAGTCCTCGCCACCGGCGGCATCATCGGTATCGCCACAGCGCTCGGGGCGGTGCTGGTGGGCAAGGACGTCGCCGGCTGGATCATCGGCCTCGCCGTCGGGATCACCTCAGTGGTCCTCGCCGCGCTGTTGTGGTCCTCATGGCAGCTGTGAACCTATGACGGT
>JAXDQG010000250.1:0-3788 GCA_034667945.1 Acidimicrobiia bacterium
CAGATCGCCGCGGGTTTCCTTCTGGCTACCGCCCTGGCAGACGCGGTGTCCCCCGGATCCCGTGCCGGATCGGCCGCAGCCACCGCCCGCCAGGAGCTGCTTCGCTCCCTGCGCGAGCTCCCGACACTCATGCAGCAGACGCTGGCGCTGCGCGGCCCGGTGGCGGATGCTGCCCGGCGCTTCGCTCCCTCCCGCCGCCACTGGGCACTGGTCGGCAACGGGCCGAACCGCATCGCCGCTCACGAGGTGCGCATCAAGCTCTCCGAGCTCTGCTACAAGTCGATCGCCTGCGATGGCACCGAGGACAAGAAGCACATCGACCTCTCATCCGAGCCCCTCATCTTGGTGTGCGCCGCCGGCTTGACCGGTTCGACCGCTGATGACGTGGCCAAGGAGGTGGGCATCTACCGGGCGCATCGGGCCGCCCCCGTGGTCATCGCCTCGGCCAATTCCGCCGACTATCCCGCCGCCTTGGCCGTGTTGAAGGTGCCGGACACCCATCCACTGCTCGGCTTCGTGCTGGCCACGATGGTCGGCCACCTCTTCGGCTACGAGGCCGCGTTGTCGATTGATGCGCGGGCGCTTCCGCTGCGCCAAGCGCGCGCCGCGGTCGAAGCGGCCGTCTCGGCCGACGACCGTTATGACGTGCTCTACCGCCTGAGGCTTCGGCTCGAGCCGGTGGCCGGCGGTTTCTTCGACGGGCTGCGGGCCGGTAACTACAACGGGCAGATGGAGGCGTCGACCGCCGCCCGCCTGTCGTCCCTGCTCCGTTATGGCCTCGGCATCCTGCCCCTCGAGGCCTACCAGCTCGAGTTCGGCAAGGTCGGCACTCCGGCGGTCGTGGTCGAGGATCTCGCCCGTGCGCTGACACAGGGCATCGACGAGCTGACCCGTCCAGTCGACGCCATCAAGCACCAGGCGAAGACCGTCACCGTCGGCATCTCCCGATCCGACGAGAGCCTGCTGGAGACCTCACTGGTCAAGGCAGTCATGGCCGCTGGCACGGCCCGCGATCGGCTCTCCTACGACGTCCTGCGGACGCTGGGCGCGCTGTCGCCCACCGTTACCGAGGTAACCGGTTATACGCGCTACCAGATCGAGGGCCGGCCGGCCGATGGCGACACCTCCATCACGGTCATCGACCGCGGAGGTATTTCGCTCGACCTGCCCCTGCGCACCGAATCGAACCCACGTCTGCGCGGTACGAAGCACCAAGTGGCGGCCGAGCGGAAGGTGCTGGTGGCCCGCGGCCGCTCGGACGGCCGGCTGGTGGTGATCGTGCCCGAGGTCAAAGACGGCCAGACCACCGGTATCACGTTGTTGCACGTGCGCTTTGCCCCGCGTCTGCCGGTGGCCACGCTTCGAACGGCGCTCACCGGCTATCGGGGCCGGTTCGGTGCCCTGGAGGACGCCGTGACCGAGACGGAGCCGACGTTCCGCGAAGACTTGCTGGAGTCCGTGCCCGTTGCCGACCTCCTCATCGAGCCCGTGAGCGCCCTCGCCGATCGCTGGCGCGTCTAGGTGCTGGTCTCTGCGGGTGCTTTCGGGAAGCGCCGGCAGGGTGGCAGTGGGTCACGGCCCCGGGTCGTGGTCCTGGGAGCGGGTTTCGGCGGCCTCAATGTGGCCAAGGACCTCGCGGACGTCCCTGTCGACGTCGTCGTCGTGGACGCCAACAACTTTCACACCTTCCAACCGCTCCTCTACCAGGTTGCGACGGCCGGATTGGGCCCGGACGACATCGCGCAGCCGGTCCGTCGCATCTTGCGACGGCATCGATCGGTCGATGTCGTGCTCGGTCGGGTCGACAGCATCGACCTCGAGGCCCGGAGCGTCCACACCGCGGAAGGGGTTGCGCTGACCTACGACCATCTGGTCGTAGCTGTGGGCGCGGTCACCGCCGATTACGGCATCCCAGGCGTGAACGAGCACGCGCTCGGACTCAAGACCCTGCCGGACGCCGTACGAGTTCGCAATCACATTCTCAATTGCTTCGAGGAGGCCAACCGCATCGCCTTACGCGGCGGCCAACCCGATCCCGCCCTGCTGACGTTCGTGGTCGTCGGTGGCGGCCCGACGGGCGTCGAGGTGGCCGGTGAGCTGGCCGAGGTTCGCCGCGCCATTCTCGCCAAGGAGTTCCGGGACATAGACGCCAGCGGGGCGCGGCTCGTGCTGGTGGAGGCCGCGGATCACCTGCTCAGGGCGTTCCATCCTCGCCTTCGGGAGCGCGCTCGGCGTGCGCTCGTGGCCCGAGGCGTGGAGGTGCGGCTGGGCACCGCCATCGAGCAGATCTCCGAAGGGGGCGTCGTGCTGGCCGGGGGAGAGGAACTCCCTGCGAGGACGCTCATCTGGGCAGCGGGCGTGAGGGCCCATCCCCTCGGCTCCTCGCTCGTCGGCGAGCTGACGGCGGATGGGCGCGTCCCCGTAGACGAACATCTCTGCCTGCCCGGACGGCCGGAGGTCCGGGTGATCGGTGATCTCGCCGCGGCCAGGGACCGTCGTGGACGGCTGTTGCCCCAGCTCGCGCCTGTGGCGATCCAGGAGGCGCATCACGTAGCCGCCTCCATCACGTCCGAGGTCACCGGGCGGCCCGGCCCGAAGCCCTTCCAGTACCGCGACCGCGGCATCATGGCGACCATCGGCCGTTCGGAGGCAGTCGCCCAATTCCGTCCCAACGTGCGCCTCAGCGGGTTCCTCGGCTGGGTGGCGTGGCTCGGGCTCCACCTCATCGAGCTCATAGGCTTCCGCAACCGGGCCAATGTGCTGGTCAACTGGGCGTGGAACTATCTGACCTACGATCGGGGGGCACGGCTGATCCTGGAGAACGGTCGATGATCGGGGTAGGCGTCGATGCGGTCGAGGTAGACCGATTCCGGCAGGTGCTGGCTCGTCGGCCCGGCCTGGCCGAGCGCCTGTTCACAGGAGGCGAGCTGGACTATGCCCGGCGCAAGCGCGACCCGGCTGAGCGCTTGGCGGCCCGCTTCGCCGCCAAGGAGGCGGTGCTCAAGGCGCTCGGGGTCGGCCTCGGGGCGGCCCGGTTCCGGGACATCGAGGTGGTGCGGGCGGACAGCGGTCGGCCGGCATTACGCCTGAGCGGCCGGGCGCTGGCGTTGGCATCAGCCCGCCAGGTCCGTTGCTGGCACATCTCGCTCACTCACACGGCGGTGCAGGCGGTCGCCGTGGTGATGGCCGAATGAGCAGAGGCGACGGACGGTGATCCCGGTGGTCACGCCGGTCGAGATGTCAGCCATCGACGCCGCCGCCCCCGAGCCCGAGGAAGTCCTCATCGAACGGGCCGGGTCGGCCGTCGCCCGCTGCGCGCTGGACTTGCTGGGCGGCGCCTACGGTCGGTCCGTCGTGGTGATCGCCGGCAAGGGCAACAACGGCAACGACGGCCGGGTCGCCGCTCGTCGTTTGTCCCAGCGGGGTGTGGCGGTGCAGCTCATCGGGCCGGGCGACCCGCTGCCCGACCGGCCCCGACGCCGGCCCGACCTGGTGATCGACGCCGCGTTCGGAACCGGCTTTGCCGATCGCGCCCACTGGCATCCGACCGAGGTGGGCGACGTACCGGTGCTGGCGGTCGACATCCCCTCCGGCGTGAACGGCCTCACCGGTGAGGCCGTGGCCGGCGTTCCCGCCTGTCACACCACCGTGACCTTCGCGGCGCTGAAGCCGGGCCTTTTGCTGGAGCCCGGCCGCAGCCTGTCCGGCCGGGTGGAGGTCGTCGACATCGGTCTCGACTGCTCCTCTGCCCGTGCATGGTGGGTCGGCGCGGGTGACGCGGCCTCATG
>JAXDQG010000251.1:0-6689 GCA_034667945.1 Acidimicrobiia bacterium
AGCCGTCGTCGACCACGATGATCTCGGCACCCCCGTCCGCGGCGACGAGGCCGAGCGCCTCACGGAGCCTGCGAATGGTGGAGCCGATCTCCTGCTCTTCCTCGTAGGCCGGGACCACCACCGAGAAGCGCAGCGAGCCGGGCGGGGGGGGTCGATCGGCCCGGCGCACCTGCCGCTGACGCACCCCCTCGAAGAGGATCCACCGGTAACCGAGCAGGCGGACGCCGCCGCCCGCCGCTACTGCCAGCAACTTGGCGGTGCGCAGTCGCGCTCCCCGCCGCAGCGCCAGGCGCAGCACGGCGAGGTCGACCGCCCCGGCCGCGACCGCCACGCCCAGGAACACCGAGGGCTGCTGTACCCAGCGAACATAGGGATCCCGGTGGAAGGAGAAACGCCGATGGGCGCCGTAGGAAAGCCCGGCGGCGGCGCTGACAGCCAGGGCGTCGGCCGCCACGAGCGGCACGCCAAGCTCTCGCAGCTCTTGCACCAGCCCAACGTCCACCGCTGTGACCCCGACACCTACAAGGGCGAAGCGGCCGAGCCAGCCCCTCAGCTGAGGCACGCGGCTCATGACCGACGACCGGGGGCTGCTCGGCGGGAGAGGCTGGCTGGACCGGTGACCTCAGTGGCCCGGCGCTCGGTCATCGGGCTCTTCGGCCGGCGTCGTCCTGGCGTCGCTCGGTGCGGGCTGAGTGTCTGGTGCCGCGACCTCCTCGTCGGCTGGCCGAACCATCTCGCCCGATGGCGGAGCGGCCTGGTCGGTGCGGCCCGGTGGCGTGAGGGGTCGGCGCGGGCGGTCCTCGGCCGACTCGTCGGTCACGGTGTGCGTCCCCTCGGCCCGATGTGGCCGGCGAGGAGTGTCCAGGGGCGGAATGTCCCCCGGCTGGTTGTAGATGGCTGGTCCGCTCCGGCCGTTGCTCCCCGGGAGGGGGGGCGGAGGCGGAGGCCGGTCGGCCTGCGGCGTGTTCGGCGCACCGTTGTGGGACTCCGGGGTGGTTGGCGGAAGCGGAGCGATCGGCACACCGAACGTTCCTCGGCCGTGCGGCCAGCCATCCTGGTCGGTCGTGGTGTGGCCTCGGGCGTCCACGGGCGCGCCTGCCGGCGGACCGTGCACGGGTTGATCGAGCAGGAGGGGAGGCGAGCCGTCCAGTGGCTGGTCAGGCGCCGCCCAGACCCAGCCCAGATTCGGGTCTCGTTCGGATGTCAACCAGACGCTGCCCGGCGATGGCAGCTGCTCGGTGTCGGTCGCTCGACGCCTCTGCCCCACCAGCAGGGGCGGGCGCAGCAAGAGGATGGCCAAGCCGGCCAACCCCAGCAGCGTCAGGCCCCAGCCCAGGGCGTCGATCGGGGTGTAGCCGTAGCTCAGTTTCACCGTCGTCGAGGTCGGCACGACGACCATGAGGTTGGGCATCACCCGGTACGGGCCTTTCGCGCCCTTCACATGCCAGTTGGGGAAGTAGGACGTCTTCACCAGCACCGGGCTGCCCAACGTCTGCTGATCGACGTTGAACGACACCCCACTCTCCGTGCTCTTGACGTTGCTGATGATGGCCGGCGTCATCGGCGTGCGGGGCAACTCCGGCGAGGAAATGGCCGCCCTCGGCCAGTCGGAGGGGCCGGTCGCAGCGGGGAACGGATCCCATCGCGCCGGGTCACCGAAGAAGGCGGCCGATGGCTGCAGCCAGCTCTTCTGGTGTTGATCGACATCGGTCACGACGACCGGCTTGTACTTCAACGCCTGTACGAGCGGAGCGTTTCGGACCTCGTAGATCACCCACGGCGACGCCCGGTCGATGGCCGCCTGGTCGAGCTGGGACGACGCCTTCAGCGCCGTGACCCGCTGCTGGTCACCGCCGACCTGCCCGATTCGTTGCAGATCGGGGTTGCTGTTGGCTGCGCTCACGGCCCGCTCGGTGAAGGCCATGTAGTAGCGGACCCCCATGAGCTGCATCTGCTTCACGCCGAGGGTCAGGTCGAGATCGCGATAGGGCAGCTTGCGCTGTGGACGCGATGGCCGGGTCGATAGCTCGGACTGCATGAGGAAGTGGTACGGCGTGGTGGACGAGGCCTCGAAGTAGAGGCCTTCCTGCGAAGCGATGCAGCCGTTGGTCCAATACGGGAGCAGCATCAGCGACATGGGTGTGCCGTAGGAGTTGAGCCGATCGTTGTCGTACTCCCACATCGCCCGACCACAGCCGCGCTGTTGACCGACCTCGGTCATCTTCGTGATGACCTGGTAGTACTCCGGATAGGCGTCCTTGCCCTCGTAGCCGGAGTAGTTCCACTTCGCCCAGCTCTTGACGAAGCTCTCTTTGGCCTTGAGCCCAAGGGCCGTCATGCGTCCATCGGTCGTCCTGTGACTGCCCGGGAGCACGCCCAGCGGGAGCGACACGCACAGCAGCACGACAAGAAGGGCCCCGACCAGGACCCCCGCTCGGACAGGTGTGCTGCGGACCAGCTGCACCAGGTGGTACAGGCCGACAGCGGCGAGGAAGTACAGGGTCAGGTACCAGAACGGCAGCAGCCGTGCGTTCCAGAGCCAGCCCTGGGGCAGACGCATGAACATGACGATCAGGCCGAGGGCAACCAGGGACAGGACGCACCCGAGCTGATGACGGAAGACCCACGACAGCCCGACCCCGATAACCGCCAGGACCAGCACCGAGAACCACAGCAGCGGCACCGTGGAGAGCAGATCCAGCCCCTTCTTGGTGCCGGTCTCGGTGCCGAAGTGGAACAGATAGTAGAGGACACGGCTGCGGCTGGTGGGCAGCCGCTCCCACCCCATGTCGTTGAAATAGGTGTGCCGCATGAGAAACGGCACGATCCAGAAGCCGGTGAGGGCGGAGCCCAAGCCGGCCGTGGAGACGATCCACCAGAGCGTCGAGCGGAATGCATGCCACCGGCGCTCGGACCAGAGCGCCCGCACGAGATGCCAGCCCCCGATGGCCAGGGTGCCCAGCGTGGCCATGCCGAGCAGCGGAATGGGATGGCAGAGCGCGACCAGGGCGAACAATCCCGCCGTGACAACCCGATAGCGGCCGGTCTCGAGACCTCGCGCCAGGAACCCGAGGTAGAGGAGCAGGATGAACAGGCTTATCGAGAAGGCGAACTCGCCCGCCAACGTGGAGGCGATGTTGCCGCCGTAGATCGTGAAGCTGGTGTCGAAGAGGAACGGCACCGTCGCCACGGCCAAAAGGGCGGGCCCGGGAAAGTTCAGGCGGAACAGCCGTCCCATGACATAGGCGCCCACCGGGAGAAGGAGCAGCCCCGAGACGGTGATCAGTTTGAACGCCACGCCGTAGGGGACGACGGCATTGAGCACCACAATGGCCAGAGCTGGGACGACCATGTAGTACTGATACGCGGGAAATCCGTCGTACCAGTCATTGGTCCAACCGGTCAGCCGGAAGTGCGGCAACAGGTGGTCGCGCAAATACGCGGGGCCCCACACATGGGCCCCCATATCGCCGCCGGATGGCGTGTTGTTCTTGAGAACAAGATGCGGGTTCAGCTGCAGCCATACAAAGGTGACGCAGACAGCCAGCACCCCAACCGTCACCGCACCGGTCAGCCAGAGCTTCGAGTTCCAACGGGGCCCGTCAGGCTCGGCACCGGCCTGCATTGGCAACTCGACGTCAGGGGGTCCCGCCGGGCGGGCGAGGGACTGGCTGGTCGGCTCGGCGACGGTGAGTTCATCCATGAGAGAGAGGCAGGGCCGACCGCGCATCCCCACCGGTGCTGAACGAACCGGCCGGCCCAGACACGCTAACCGCTCAGTGCGGCGATGTGGCTCCGCCTCCAACCGCCCTACCAGCGGATTGGGCCGAGCGGATGCCACCTCTCTGCGCTAGCAGATCAGGCGTGTCCGGGAGGTCCACTCGCGGCCACCTCCGGGAGGCCCGACTCGCGCTGCCCGACCCGCGCCGACCAATTCAGGAAGCTGCCCGAAGCGGCGTCGGCTCGCTCGCGAACTCGTCGAGGAGGATGCGCAGATCTACCGGCTCTCCATTGCGGCTCCACCAGCGCTGATCGCATGTCGAGCATGCCTCGAGCACGACCTCCGCCCCGGCCCCACCGCGAGCCGAGATCACCACCGTTGCACCACCACATCCGCCGTGTCGCACGACCGCCCCACTCCTCATCTGACCGGTGGACGCCACCGCCGGTCGTTCAATGTCGGAAGGGGTGTCGACACGCCGGAGCGGAAACAAAAGCCGTTTCCTGGCGCCCCCGAAAATTTGCCCAATACGGATGGTTTAAGCCCAGCACGAACGGCGATTCCTACCCCCAGGAACGGGTACGTTCACCCATCAAGCCACGCCGTACCCGGTGGCTTTGCGAACAGTGGTCAACGCGTCAGGGCCATGACCAGGATCGTCGAGGCGTTGAACCCCACGTGGGCGAAGATGGCCGGGCCCAGCCTGCCCGTCCGCTGGGCGAAGGCGCCGAACACCAAACCGGCCACGAACAGGCCCGGCAAAAGGACCGGTTCGAGGTGGATGGCGGCGAACGCGAAGGCGGCGATCAGCAGCGCCCAGCCCGGTGCGAACCGGCGCTCCAGCGACCGCTGCACCAACCCGCGGTAGAACAACTCCTCGACCAGTGGCGCCACGCCGGCGAACAGCACCAGCAAAGCCATCACGCCCACCCAGCCGTCGCCCTTGGCCGCGATCTGCCGGGCTGTCTGGTCGGACGCCGACCAGCCGGTGAGCTGCTCGACGATGCCGTACCCGACGGTGACCACCAGCTGGGTGGCCGCGCCCGCTACGAGCCCGACAACCACGTCGAGTGGTCGCACAACGAAACCGAAGTCCTTCCGGACCCCGGTCCCCCGTACCTGGCCCGCCCACCAGACCGTCCCCACTTCGGTGGCCCACAGCGGCACCTGCAGCAGCGCGAGGCCGGCCACGGTCAGCGTGGCACTGAGGTTTCGGCCATGGCCGTCGAGCGCCGCGGCGACGCCGGCGCCCATGGGCATGCCGCGCACGACAAGAAGGCCCAATACAGCCGCGCCGACCAGCAGGCTGAGCACTTGCGCAGCCACGAATCCGGCGGCGGCGTCTGCCAGACCCCAACGCTGCTCGGCGGGCCGTGACGCGGCCGAGCCCCCCGGAGCGGTTCCGCGACCGAACGCCGGTCGCCTCCTACGGGTTTCGTCCATGTCAGCGGTGCTCAGGCATGTCAGCGGTGCTCGGGCATGTCAGCGGTGCTCGGGCATCTCAGCGGTGCTCGGGCATCTCAGCGGTGATCGGCATGTCAGCGGTGCTCAGGCATGTCAGTGATGCTCAGGCGGGACCGACGCGATCGCGTGGGCGGCCACAGACTCTGCCGCCGCATACCCCTCTTCACAGCCGTACCATGGCGCAATGGATCCCAAGCCAACACCCCCCTCCGGCCAGCAGCGCGGTCGCGGGGTGCCAGGCCGGAGCGAGCAGCGATTTCCCAAGTGGGCCATCTGGGTCCTGGTTGGTCTGATTGTCGGGGTGTTGGCCATCTCCAGTATGGCCAACCGCTCACCAGGCACCGAGGTCTCCTACTCTCAGTTCCTCCAGTCGGTCAACGACAACCGCGTGCAGTCGATCAAGTTCGACAACAACACGGGCCGTATCACCGGTGTCTACAACGACGGAACCCGCTTCCGCACGACTGGCTACCTCAACTTCCCCGATGAAGACCTCAAGGTGCTGCACGACCACAAGGTCGACGTCAAACCCAACACCCCGCAGTCGAGCTTCCTCGCCTCGATCATTCCCTTCGTCCTGCCCTTCGGCTTGCTCATCCTCTTCTTCTGGTGGATGCAGCGGCGGGCCGCCGGGCAGATGGGCAACATCATGTCCATCGGGCGCTCGCGGGCGAAGACCTACTCCACCGAACGGCCCTCCACCACCTTCGAGGACGTGGCCGGCTACGAAGGGGTGAAGCAGGAGATCCGCGAGATCATCGACTTCCTCCGTTCTCCCCAGCGCTTCGCCGCCATCGGTGCTCGTATCCCCAAGGGCGTGCTGCTCGTGGGCCCGCCCGGAACGGGCAAGACGCTCATCGCACGAGCAGTTGCCGGCGAGGCCGGCGTGCCTTTCTTGTCGGTCACCGGCTCGGACTTCATGGAGATGTTCGTCGGCGTCGGCGCAAGCCGGGTGCGTGACCTCTTCCAGTCCGCCCGGAAGATGGGTCGGGCGATCATCTTCATCGACGAGATCGACTCCATCGGCCGCAAGCGCGGTGCCGGCCTCGGGGGTGGCCACGACGAGCGTGAGCAGACCCTCAACCAGATGCTCTCCGAGATGGACGGCTTCGAAGCCACGGAAGGGATCGTGGTGGTCGCGGCGACCAACCGCCCCGACGTGCTCGATCCCGCCTTGCTCCGGCCGGGCCGGTTCGACCGCCAGGTCATCGTGCCGCTGCCCGAGTACACCGAGCGGTTGGCCATCTTGAAGGTCCACTGCAAGCACAAGCGCATCGCGCCCGACGTCGACCTCTCCATCGTGGCCCGCGGCACCCCTGGCATGGCCGGTGCCGACTTGTCCAACCTGGTCAACGAGGCGGCGCTGTTCGCCGTGCGCCAAGGCAGCGAGCAGATCCACATGCGTCACTTCGAAGAGGCCCGAGACCGCGTGCTCATCGGGCAACGGCGTGAGTCGGTGGTCATGACCGATCACGAGAAGGAGATGACCGCTTACCACGAGGGC
>JAXDQG010000252.1:0-4234 GCA_034667945.1 Acidimicrobiia bacterium
GCGCGGCTGCCAGTTGCGCCCGCACGGCTGCGACTTCGTCGGCCGTCTCCTCCAGGCGCGCCTGCTCCTCGGCGGACAGCTGCGGCTCGGCAGCGGGGCCCGAGCTGTCCTGCGGTGGGACCCGGTGCTCACCACCGGGTGTCCAGATGCTGCTCATGCTGGTAATCTACGCAACACAACCGAACCGGAAGTGGGGCGGAGCCTTCGAGGTTTCGTGGGTGCGTCCCCACCCGGCCACCGCCGCCGCTCAGGTGGCAGGTGCAACCGGGTCGATGCCAGTAGCCTCTGCCAGCGAGGACTTCGCCGGCAGAGGTTTGCGGACGTCGACTTCCCGGCGTCCGCTTCATTGCTTTTTCGCCGTGAAACCGGACGAAGAGGACGCGAAGACAATGACGCCGACAAAGGAGGACAAGCGGCGCCTATGAGGAGTGATCGGTCATAGCCACCTTTACGAACGAGCCCCGGATCAACGAGCGCATCCGAGCCCGTGAGGTTCGCCTCATCGGACCGGACGGCGGTCAGCTCGGCATCAAGACCCTGCCCGAAGCTCTCAACCTGGCTCGTGAGTTGGAGCTCGACCTCGTCGAGGTGGCGGACAAAGCCATCCCACCCGTCGTCCGCATCATGGACTTCGGTAAGTACAAGTACGAAGCCTCGCAACGGGCCAAAGAATCCCGCAAGCACCAGGCTTCCAACGCTCTCAAGGAGATGAAGTACCGGCCCAAGATCGGAAGGGCCGACTTCGACACCAAGACCCGTTCCGTGGAGAAGTTCCTCGGTGAGGGCCACAAGGTCAAAGTGACGATCATGTTCCGGGGTCGGGAGATCTACCATCCCGAGCTCGGCCGGAAGATCCTGGACGATGTGGCCGGTGCCGTAGGCCACGTGGGCCGGGTCGAGGTGGCCTCCAAGCTGGATGGTCGCAACATGACCATGGTGCTCGCACCCGACCGCAAGGCCCAGGCCGCCCACAATGCGCAGCAGCGCAAGCGGGGTGGCGAAGGCGAGGGTGAGGTTCCGGCCGCGGTGGCACCCAGCGAAGAGGTCGTACGCACCACCCCCCAGATATCAGCCAGCTGAGCCCCGGCTCGAAGGCCCAATTCGGCACCCGGCGATGGCCGGGTGCCCGAGTTCGCGCGACAAGGACCAACGAACCATGCCCAAGATGAAGACCCACCGGGGCGCGGCCAAGCGCTTCAAGGTCACCGGCACCGGCAAGATCATGCGCCGGCGTGCCTACCGGAAGCACCTCTTCGAGAACAAGCCCTCCACCCGCACCCGGCGCCTCAAGCCGATGGTCATCGTGAAGCCGGGAGATGCCGCCCACCTCCGGCGCGAGCTGGGCCTCGGGCCAGCCGGAAAGGAACGGCGCTCGGAATCGTGATCGGCCGCGGTCGGACGGTCCGACCGCGCCCGTCGTCCCGTTGCTGCTGGCTCGGCGCCAGCGATCCGGCAGCGGCAGATCGCCTCCGTGCCGAGCGGTCGCCGCCTTCCCCCCACGTCGTGAAGGAGATCTTCCATGGCCAGAGTCAAGCGGGCCGTCCACAGCAAGAAGCGCCGTCGCGTCATTCTCGAACGCGCGCAGGGCTACTACGGCAACCGCAGCCGCACGTTCAAAGTCGCCAACCAATCGGTCATGAAGGCCGGCCAGTACGCCTTCCGCGACCGCCGCGCCCGCAAGGGTGACTTCCGCAGTTTGTGGATCCAGCGGATCAATGCCGCCTGTCGCCTCAACGGCACCAGCTACAGCCAGTTCATCTGTGGCCTCAAGGCCGTCGGGGCCGACATCGATCGCAAGTCGCTGGCCGATCTGGCCGTCCACGAGCCCCAGGCGTTTGCCGGGTTGGTGGATGTAGCCAAACAAGGACTGGCCGAGGCCGCCGAGGCGGAGGCCTAGCTGCGGCCGGCGAACCGCTCTCGGCCCGCAACCCGCGTGTTGCGCGGCTGCGGCGCCTGGCCACCAGCCGGCGCGAACGGCGGAGTGAGCAACGGTATGTGATCGAAGGGCCTCGTCTGCTCGGCGAGGCCCTCGACGCGCGGGTCGACCTGGTCGAGGCCTACGCGGCTCCCGGTGCCGACCGGCAGCTGTGGGCGCGCCTCGAAGAGGCCGGGGTGTCGGTGCATGAGGTGCAAGCGGGTGTGCTGGAGCGCGTGGGTGATGTGCAGACCAGCCAGGGATGGATCGGCGTCGCCGCGCTGCCCGCGGCGGTGGAGGTGGAGCGACTGCCCTTTGGAGCCGGTCGTCCGGAGGCTGCCGCCGCGCCACTGGTTGTGGTCCTGATGGGCGTGGCCGATCCAGGCAATGTCGGAACGCTGCTGCGGGCCGCCGATGCTGCCGCGGCCGCCGCCGTGATGATCTCGCCGTCCACGGCTGATCCATATGCACCGAAGGTGGTGCGGGCCGCCGCCGGGGCGCTGTTTCGCGTGGCGTTGGTGGAGTTGGTGGATCCGCTCGACACCGCCGGTCGTTGGGGGCTGATCACCATGGGCTGCGTGGCGCGCGGCGGAGAGCCGATCTACCAGGCGGATCTGGCGAAGCCCGTAGCACTCGTCCTCGGAAGCGAGGCCCACGGGTTGCCACCGGAGGTGGAGGACCGGCTCGACGCTCGAGTGTCCATTCCGATGCCTGGCCCGGCGGAGTCGCTCAACGTGGCCATGGCGGGCACCGTTGCCATCTTCGAGGCCCTCCGACAGCGGCATCCCCATGACCACGTCGCACCTCGAGCACCGCAATGACCCACGACAACCCGGCAATGACCCACGACCACCCGGGGATGCGCCAGGACAAGACGGCGAGCAGCCAGGAAAAGACGGCGAACAGCCAGGACAAGACGGCCAAGGCTGAGAACGACGTCGATTCGACGGGCGAATTGGACTTGACCTGGCCACTCGGGCAGGGTTGACGGCCGTGGAAGAACACCTCGAGCGCGTTTCACGCGTCCGCCGAGAGGCGCTCGACAAGCTGGCTGCTGCCGCCGATCTGGAAGCTTTTCGTGCCGCTGAGGTGGACGTGCTCGGCCGTCGCTCACCGCTGGTGGAGCTGCGCAAAGCGCTCGGAGCGCTCGACGCTGAGGCACGTCGAACCGTAGGACAGGCGCTGAACGAGGCCAGGGCCGCCGTCGAGGAGGCAGCCGCCACCCGCAAGGCCTCTTTCGCCGAAGAAGACCGGCGCCGCGTCCTCGAGTCCGAACGGCTCGACCTCACCGAGGTGGTGCCGGGGCGCCGACTGGGCCATGCCCACCTGGTCTCCCAGGCATGGGAGCGGCTCGAGGATGTCTTCGTGGGCATGGGCTTCACGGTTTCAGAAGGCCCCGAGGTCGAAACGGAGTGGTACAACTTCGGCGCGCTCAACTTCCCGGAAGGCCATCCGGCCCGGGAGAGCTTCGATTCGCTCTGGGTCGACTGGGGTGAGCCGGGCTCTACCCTGCTGCGCACCCATACGTCACCGGTGCAGATCCGCGCCATGCTGCAGGCCAGACCGCCGATCTACACGGTGTGTCCCGGCCGGGTGTTCCGGCAGGACACGCCGGACGCCACCCATATGCCGGTGTTCCACCAAATCGAAGGTTTGGTGGTCGACCGCAACATCACGCTCGGCGATCTGGCGGGCACGCTGGATGCCTTCACCAAGGCCTACTTCGGTGAGGAGTTCTCGGCCAGGCTTCGGCCGTCGTATTTCCCCTTCACCGAACCGTCTGCCGAGTTCGACATCCTGCGTCCCGACGGCACGTGGCTCGAGCTCGGCGGATGCGGGATGGTTCATCCCAACGTGCTTCGCAACGGCGGCATCGATCCCGAGGAATGGTCGGGGTTCGCTTTCGGCTTCGGCATCGACCGTATGGCACTCATGCGGCACGGCGTGGACGACCTGCGTGAGTTCTTCGCCGGTGATCTGCGGTTCCTGACCCAATTCTGAGAGGGCGCGACGGATGAAGGTGCTGCTGTCGTGGCTGCGCGAGTTCGCCCCCCTGCCGGGCGATCACGTGGCCTTGGCCGAAACGATGTCCGACCTCGGCATGGCTGTCGAGGCCGTCGAGGTTCTCGGCCGGGATATCGAGGGCGTCGTGGTGGCGCGCGTGCTGGCTACGCGCCCCCACCCCAAGGCCGACCGCATCCAGCTGGTCGACGTCGGGGTGGGCGAGGATGAGCCGCTGCAGATCTGCTGCGGCGCCTTCAACATGCAGGCCGGCGACCTCGTTCCTCTGGCCACGCTCGGCACGACCATGCCCGATGG
>JAXDQG010000253.1:0-4255 GCA_034667945.1 Acidimicrobiia bacterium
GACGAAGGGTCCGTAGGCCGCCACCGGCTCGCGGAGCGGTCGACCACCGAGCAGGAGCACGTCCAGCGGGCCGGATGCGTCGGCATCGAAGGGCCCGGGTGCGCCGGCATCGAAGGTCAAGGTGTCGCCGGGGCCGAACACGACGAGCTGGCCGAGCTCGACCGGCCGTCGTTCGGCACCCACGGTGCCTTGGCCGCTCAACACGTAGCCGAGTGCGTTGAAGTCGGAACGCCACGGCACAACCAGCCGGGCGCCGGGTGAAACAGTGGCGTGGGCGACCGAAATCGGCGTGTACGTCTGTCCCGGGCCCGCATGGCCGGCCAGCTCGCCGGCAATCAGCCGAAGGAGCGCGCCGCCGTCGGCCGAGGAGAGGAGCGTCACCTGCTCGGCGTCGAGGTTCTGATAGCGCGGAGCCACCATCTTCTCCTTGGCGGGCAGGTTGACCCAGAGCTGGATCCCGTGGAAGAGGCCGCCGCTGAGGACCAGGGCCTCGGGAGGCGTCTCGATGTGGAGGATGCCGCCGCCCGCGGTCATCCACTGGGTGGCGCCATCGCTGATGAGGCCTCCACCACCGTGCGAGTCCTGGTGCTGGAAGGTCCCGTCGATGATGTAAGTAACGGTTTCGAAGCCGCGGTGTGGGTGCCAATCGGTGCCGCGCGGCTCGCCTGGGGCGTAGTCGACCTCGCCCATCTGGTCCATGTGGATGAAGGGGTCGAGGTCGCGCACGTCGACGCCCGCAAAGGCCCGGCGCACTGGGAACCCCTCACCTTCGAAGCCCCTCGGCGCAGTGGTCACCGAGCGGACAGCACGGTCTCGGGACTCGGCGGGAATGGAGATCCGCGGCAGGGTCAATGGGTCGGCAGTAACTGCGGGCATGACCGTCTCCTCAGATAGTTGAGAGTTCAACTTGTCAACTTGTCGACCAGCGGCTTTGTTCCCGAGGCGCCCGCGGCGTGCCAATAAATAGCCAACTCGACGCGTTCGACAAGAAACTTTCTTGAATATGCTCCGGCTACTTCTCTTTCGCCGCTAACACACCGATTCGACGTCGATTCGACGGACCATGGAGCGAATTCGACGAGCCGAAAGGTCACTTCTTTCGCCGGATCGGCCGGCCGTCCACCACTCAGAGAGCTTCATTGAACGCGAAGTGCAGCGGCCGAGGCTTCGGGCGTCCCCGGCCTCAGCATCACAGACGGTGAATCGCCGAATTCGCACCGCAGCAAAGTTCGCGATCCTGGGACCTTCGGCCTAGCCTGCACGGTGCGGGAGCGGACCCTGCGCAGCAGGACCCTTGCAGTCGGCGGAAGGAACCCTCGGTGTTCAAGCTTGGCGCGCTCGCGCTTCTCGCACTCGTCGCGGCCATCTTCGCCGCCATCGTCGCCATCCCTGCAACGGCGGACGCCTCCAGCCTCAGCGCCGCCTTCACCAAGACCTCGAGCTGGGGGAACGGGTTCATCGGTCAGTACACGATCGTCAACCGGGGGACGACGGCGATCGACGGCTGGACGCTCGAGTTCGACCTTCCACCGGGCCAGTCCATCGCCAGCGCCTGGAGCGCCCAGCTCACCTCCACCGGAGCCCATCAGGTCCTGACCCCCGAAGCGTGGACCCGCTCGATCCCCGCGGGCGGGTCGGTTCGCCTCGGATTCGAAGCCGCCGCCAGCAACGCCGAGGCAAATGCCGGCCAGCCGTCGAACTGCGCCATCAACGGCCAGCCCTGCGCGAGCACCGCACCCGGCACGGCGACCACAGTCCTGACCTCGACGACGACCGCCCCAACGACGACCGCCCCGACCACGACCACAACGACAACGACCACAACGACAACGACCACAACGACAACCACATCCACCGTCGCACCCAGCCCAAATGCCCCGGCCAACGGCTTGAACGCCGCCTTCACCAAGACCTCCGACTGGGGGTCTGGGTTCGTCGGCGAATACGTGATCGCCAACGGCGGCAGCACGGCCGTCGACACCTGGCAGCTCGAATTCGATCTCACCCCGGGCCAAGCGCTCACCAGCGCCTGGAGCGCCCAGATGTCGCCGTCGGCCAACCACTACGTCCTCACACCAGAGGCCTGGACGCGCTCGATCGCGCCCGGCAGCAGCGTCAAGATCGGCTTCCAGGGCACTTCGGCAGGCGGCTTCACCGCACCGATCAACTGTCGTCTGAACGGCCAGCCCTGCGCCGGCGCCAGCACCCCGATACCGACCTCCCCTCCCCCGCCCTCGTCCGGCCCGGCCCCCGGCGGAAACGGCCCGGACACAGGACCCTCCGGTGCCACCCGACCCGGCTTCGCCCCCTACGTCGACATGACCCTCTCGGCCGACTCGCTGGCCGCCAAGTCGGCGGCATCGGGAGTGAAGCGGTTCACGCTGGCCTTCATCGTCAGCGGCGCCCCGTGCCAGGCCTCCTGGGGCGGCTTCTACGGCCTCACTGATACGAGCATTGCCACACGGATCGCCGACCTGCAGGCGGCCGGAGGCGAAGCGATCATCTCCTTCGGCGGGGCCATCAACCAGGAACTGGCACGTACCTGCCCCACCGTCGATGCGCTGACCGCGCAGTACCAGGCGGTGATCGACCGCTACGGCATTCGTGACCTCGACTTCGACATCGAGGGCGCCGACCAGACCGATGCCCCCTCGCTCGACCGACGCCTCAAGGCCATCGCCCGTCTGCAAGCTGCCGGCCTGGCCGCCGGCGCACCGGTCCGGATCTCACTCACGCTCCCGGTCATGCCGTCGGGGCTCACCGCTGCGGGCTTGGGCGTCGTGCAGGCCGCCATCGCCAACGGGGTCGACGTGGGCACCGTGACCGTGATGCCCATGGACTACTTCGATCCGTCCCTGGCGCCCTACGCGGGCAAGCTCGGCCAGTACGCCATCGATGCGGTAACCGCGGTGAAAGCCCAGCTCAAGATCCTTTATCCGGGGCGCAGCGACGCTGCCCTCTGGCGCATGGTCGGCGCCACACCGATGGTCGGCATCAACGACAATCCCGCCGAGGTCTTCACCAACTCAGATGCCGCACAGTTGACGGCATTTGCCCGCCAGAACCTCCTGGGCCGGCTCTCGATGTGGTCGATCAACCGCGACGGTCCCTGCCCACAACCCACCTCGACCACCCAGAACACGTGCAGCGGAGTGGGCGACCCGCAATGGGCGTTCTCGGCCGCGTTCCTCGCGTTTGGCGTCTGATCCAGGCCGCCGAACGCCGGTATTCCGCCCAATCGCGGGAGCGCGACCCGTCGTCGACGTGCAAGGCTCCGTCTGGCGCTGTCGTCGCGGACAGGGGGATTCGACATGGCCAGCCAGCAAGCAGAAGCCGTCAAGACCACACTGCGGGCGTTCGCCGCCAGCCTTACGCCCGATATGGAGCTGGCCGACATGCGCGCCAGCTACGCCCAGTTCGCCGGGGTATGCGCGGCGCCGAGCGGTGTGACCTGGACAGACGTCGATGCGGGTGGCGTCCCAGCCATCTGGGCCGACCCGACGGGTGGCGCCACCGATCGCGTCCTGCAGTACGTGCACGGAGGCGGCTACGTCATCGGTGACGCCAACTTCTACCGCAACCTGACCGGCCACCTGGCGAAGGCACTCGGGTGCCGCGTGCTCAACGTCGACTATCGACTCGCGCCGGAGCACCCGCACCCAGCCCCGGTCGAAGACTCGACCACCGCCTATCGGTGGCTGCTTGGGCAGGGCTTCACGCCTGAGCACATCGCCATCTCGGGAGATTCGGCGGGAGGCGGGCTCACCGTAGGCACGCTGCTCAGCATCCGTGAGAACGGGCTGCCGCAGCCGGCTGCCGCGGTGCCGCTCTCGCCCTGGGTGGACATGGAGGCCACCGGCCAGTCGTACACGACGAACGCCGAGCGCGACGTGCTCGTCGCCGACCACTTGATCAAGGGCATGGCGGAGGCGTTCCTGCAGGGCAAGGACGCTCGCGATCCGCTGGCCGCGCCACTGCACGGCGACCTCAAGGGCATCGCACCGCTCTACATCCAGGTCGGTGGGGACGAGACGCTCCTCGATGACTCGACGCGGCTGGCCGATCGAGCCCGCCAGGCCGGAGTTGATGTCCGCATCGAGGTCTTCCCGGAGATGCAGCACGTCTTCCAGATGGCGGCGGGCAACATGCCCGAGGCCGACGAGGCCATCGGGAAGATCGCCGAGTGGCTGCGGCCAAGGCTGGGCTTGCGCTAGCCCGCTGTCATTCGGCACGGTCGGCGGCCGATCACTGGTCG
>JAXDQG010000254.1:0-3897 GCA_034667945.1 Acidimicrobiia bacterium
GGGTTCGATCACGTTGGCCGAGATCGCCGGGATTGCCCGCGGCGAGCGGCCCTGGCCGGAGCCGGCCAGCCTGCAACCGACGCTCAACTGAACTCTTCGCCCCGTCGCGCGCTTGCGGCGCGCCTGCGCTACCACTACGAGCGCCGCGGCTGGCGAGTTTTCGCTGATCATGGGCTCGGCGATGGTCAGCCGTCCCGCATGGGTCTTTCTCCGGTGGAGAAACGCGGGCTTGGGAAGCACCCGCCGGGCACGTTCGCCCTGGTCAAGACCCTGGACTCGAGACCGGGTGGCCTGGCGGGTCTGGCACCGAGGCGGTCGGAACACGCTGCCCGGCGCGTTTCGGCAGGTCGTGGGCCTGAGGAAGGGACAGAACCTAGGCGTTTCTCCAGGTGGTGAACGCGGCAAGTGCTCTACCCCACGTGGCGTCGGACGCGGGTGGGCGCCAAGCCGAAGCCTCGTTTCGAAACCGGAGAAACAGGCAGGGATCACCGGAGCAGGCAGGGATCACCGGAGCAGGCAGGGATCAAATGACGGCACGTCACCCGGGCCGGGTAGAGCGCACAACGTGGTGATGCCAGCACGTCTGGTACAAGCGTTCACGCTCGCGACAAGCCCTCGAACACCTCGAGCGTCGTTTGCAGGTCCGCCGGCAGCGGGGACTCGAACGACACCTCCTGCCCGGTCCGGGGATGCCGGAACGCCAGCGCTGCCGCGTGCAGGAATGGCCGCGCCAGCACCACCCCCGGCGGCACCCGGCCGCCGTAGCGCTCATCCCCGACCACTGGATGGCCGACCGCTTGGAAGTGGGCCCTGATCTGATGGGTACGCCCCGTCTCGAGCTGGCTCGTCACCAGCGTCGCCGCCATCGGCGCATCGAAGCGTCGCTCGACGCGGTAGCGGGTCCGCGCCTCCTTGCCGTCGCGCCGTACCGCGCGCCGTGTCGGGTCGTGCGACGAGCGTCCCAGCGGCGCGTCGATCAGCCCGGCGGCCGCCTCGACCGTCCCGCCGACCAGCGCCCGATAGGTCCGCTCCACCTCGTGCTCGCCCAGCATCTCGACCAGATGCTCGTACGCTTCCGGCGACCGGGCCACCACCATGAGCCCCGACGTGCCCCGGTCGAGGCGGTGCACGATGCCCGGTCGCTCGATCTGCCCGACCCCGACCAGCTCGGGAAAGCGAGCCAGCAGCCCGGACACGAGCGTGCCGTCCACCACACCGGAACCGGGGTGGACCACCACGTCGGCCGGCTTGTCCACGACAATGACGTCGTCATCCGCGTGGACGACCGCGAAGGCGACGGCCGGGTCGGCAACCGGTCCGAGCGCCCGCTCGATTGGCTCCCAGTCGATGGCCAACACCTGGCCGCCTCGAACCTTGATCGACCGAGTCGTCACCGGCCGCCCATCCAGCACGACCGCACCGGTTTCGACGAGCTCCGCCGCTTGCGCCCGGCTGACATCGGCGAGCATGGCAACCACCCGGTCGACCCGCTCGCCCTCGAGCACAGAAGCAACCTCGAGGCGTATCACCCGCCGGATCCCGGGCCGGCCACCCGCGAGCGGGACCCGCCGGTGCCTCGCGCCGTACCCCCGCGTCCCGGCGGGAGAGGACCACGGGCCACCCGGTCGCTTCCGAAGCCGCTCATGACCAGCAGGAAGCCGCCGATGACGATGGCGGAATCTGCCAGGTTGAACACCGGCCACCATTGCAGGTCGATGAAGTCGACCACCGCACCGTGCATGAAGCCGTGGCTCTCACGGAACAGCCGGTCGATCAGGTTGCCGACGGCGCCGCCCAGCACGAGACCCAAGGCAGTCAGCCCGACCGGGTTGACAACCGCCCGTCCCAGCCGGACGAGCATGACCACCACACCCACCGCCAGCAGCCCGATGAACGGCCCCAACCCCACGCCGAGGGAGAAGGCGGTGCCCGTGTTGTAGGCCTTCACCAGCTGCAACGTCCAAAGCACGTGGACCGGCTCGTTCACGTGATTGATGACCAGCCACTTCGTGACCTGATCGGCCACCAGGACGAGCGTCGCCACGACCACGGTCAGACGGGAGAGGCCGCCGCGGTACGACCGCTTCGGATTTCGCGGAGCGACCGCTGCGACCCGCGGCGAGTCGACGGAGGTCTGCGAGCAATTTGCCGAGGAAGAGGAGGCGGGAGAGGTGTCCATGCAACGGTTGTCGAGCTTACCCCGACCCTCGCCTACCCCTTCTGGGTGAGACCGAGATGCACGAGGCACGGGCCATCAACTCGGACGCAGCACCTACGTCGCTGGCGGCCACCCGTACCTGCTTGAGACGTGAGGTCGTGCCCCGTAGCACGCACACCGAGCGGCTCGGAACGTCGAACTCATCGGCGATGAGCTCGACGAGAGCCCGATTGGCCCGGCCTCGTTCAGGGGGCGCCGCCAACGCGACCCGCATGGCGCCGCCCTTCATACCAAGCAAACCCGTCCGGGACGCCCCCGGCACAACGTTCACGGTGAGCACCACGCCGTCGCCATCCAGCCGGCACCATTCGGCCGGGGCAGGCGAGGCGGCGTCGGAACCCGAAGTCAGCGGCGACGACCGAACCAGCTGCGGTTGGCGGAATCGGGGTCTTCAAGGAAACGGGCCGCTGGATCGGTTGGATCGCGATCTTCGAAGAAGCGCTTGGCGGCATCATCACTGGCGTCGTCGGTCGGCTCGTCGCCCACTGCCCGGCGCAGCTCGTCGAGGAACGAGTCCGAGCGGGGGGCGGGCGCCGGCGGCGGCGAGGGCACGGGCCCTGTCGATGCCCATGGAGCGACGGCGGGATCTTGGCCACCCGCCCCGGAGGGGGCCGGCGGGGGCGGCGGTGCCGGGGGCTCGGCCAACGGCTCGGAGTGCTCCCGCTCTGTTTGCAGGGGCGGCGGAGGCGGCGGAGGCGGGCCACCAGCCGGCCAGCCGGACGGCGGAACCGTCCCCGTGGCCGGCCCCCCGTGGGTCACGTGCTCACCGTTGTCCTGCTGGAAGGCGGTCATGTCGAGCTGCTGGGTACGGTCGCCCTCGTCGTCCAGGGCGGCCGGCGGCTCGAGGACTGCCGTGCCCGTACCGGCAGCCGAGGACTCGTCGGAGGAGGCCAGAACGAACGGCGGCAGCAACTGGCTCTCGTCATCGCGAGCGTGGTCGTCCGGCTCGTAGGCGAGGGATGCCGGGGGCGGCTCGTCGACGCCGGTATCGCTGGAAGGCAAGGTCTGCTCGAGCTCCTCAGCCGTTTCGGCATCGAAGCCGGACGGGGCGGTCTCGCCCAATGCTTCTTCTGCGACCGCGGGCATCGCCCACACCTCGCGGTCGCTGGCGCTGGTCCCGCGGTCGGCGTGGGCCTCCGCCATGTCGGCCTCGGTCTCGGTGGGAGCGGTGTCCCCCGGCGGCGGAAGGGGCGGCGCCTCGATCACCTCGGGCTCGTCGACCGGCTCGGGCGTCGCCGGCAGGGTCAGCCGCTCGGGGTCGTCGAGCAACGTCCGCAGATCACCGACCACCGCTTCGATGCGCTCGCGCTGCGCGGCCACGTGGACCTCGAACAGCTCGACATTGTGAGACAACGCCTCGCGTCGCGCCTCGAGCGTGCGCACCTCGACGGCCAGAGCCTCACGTCGATCGGCGCCCTCTCGATTGGCAGAAGCCCGAGCCTCGGACACCATCTGCTCGGCCTGATGGCGAGCATCCATCAGCAATCTATTGGCCTGCTCGCGCGCCGCCGCCATGGTCTGCTCGGACTGCCCATCGGCATTGGTGATGACCAGATTTGCGTGTGAATCGGCCGCGTCCTGCTTGCGGCGGGCCTCGCTCTCCGCGGCGGCCAGTATTTGGCTTGCTCGCTCCTCGCTGGCGGCAAGTTGCTGACGAGAGGAAGCCTGCGCTTCGGAAA
>JAXDQG010000255.1:0-3888 GCA_034667945.1 Acidimicrobiia bacterium
ACTGCGGCTTCGGCTTCGCGCCCTGCAAGCCCGACTTCGTCGAGCGTTCGATGCTGACCATGGTCCGCACCGAGGCCATCCCGATGGCATCGATGGTCGAGGGCATGTTGCCCAAGTGGGATTGGGAGACGATCCCCGAGTACCTCGACAGCCTCGACCGGGCCCCCCTCGGCATCAACTGCATCCAGTACATGCCGACCGCCTCGCTGATGACCTACGTGATGGGCCTCGAGGCGGCCAAGACCCGCCCCGCCACTGCGCAGGAGCGCAAGGAGATGCAGCGCCTGCTCAACGAGGGCATGGACGCCGGCCTGTGCGGCTTCTCGATCCAGCGCCTCGGTGAGAACTCCACCCAGGCCGACTTCGACGGCTCGCCGATGGTGACCGACACGATGTGCGACGAGGACATCCTCGCTCTCGGCGAGGTGCTCGCCCAGCGGGACGAGGGCTTCATCCAGATCACCCAGGCCACCGACGACGTCAAGCGCGACCTGGCGTTCGTGGAGAAGCTGGCCGAGGTGTCGGGCCGACCGATCCTCTACAACGCGATCGCCCCCGCCATCAAGAACCCCGAGATCCACCGCCGTGGCCTGCGCTGGGTCGAGCGGGCCCGGGCCAAGGGCCTGCCGATCTTCGGGCAGACCGCCACGCTGCGGGTCGGCTTCGCGTTTACATTGGAGCACTGGAACCTCTACGACGCCAGCCCAGCCTGGCGTGACATCACCACCGGCACGAAGGAAGAGAAGATGGCGAAGATGGGCGACAAGGCCCTTCGCCAAGCGGTGCTGGACGAGGCCGAGGAGGCCGACCGTCGCTTGCAGGCCATCCAGGCCGGCGTGGGCGGCAAGCCGGCGCGGCTGATCGTGCAGAGCGTTAACGGCCAGGCCGACCTCGAGCAGTACGTGGGCCGCTCCCTCGGCGACATCGCCAAGGAGCAGGGCAAGAACCCCGTCGAGGTCATGCTGGACCTGTCGGTCCAGGGCGACCTGAACGTCGAGTTCCTCGGCCCGGACCGCGGCAACAACGCCGACTTCATGGCCGAGATGACGAACGACTCGCCCTACACGGTCCCCGGTGTCTCCGACGGCGGCGCCCACACCAAGTTCTTCAACGGCGGTTCGTGGAGCACGGACTACCTGCGTTGGCTGGTGCGGGACGAGGAGAAGGTCACGCTCGAGGAGGCCCACTACCGCATGTCCGCCCTCGCCGCCCACGCGGCCGGGTTCAAGGACCGCGGCACGCTGACCGAGGGCCAGGCCGCCGACATCGTCGTCTACGACATGGAAGAGCTCGACGTCGAGCCCAACTGGATCGGCGACGTGGTCCACGACCTGCCCGGTGGCGAGTGGCGGCGGGTCCAGCGGGCCAAGGGCTACAAGCACATCCTCGTCAACGGCGGGGAGACCTTCACCGATGGTGACTGCACGGGCGCCACGCCCGGCAAGCTCCTGCGCCACGGCCGCGGCTAGGCGCGGCCACAACTGAACCGACGTGACTGGGGACCGGCACGGGCACTGCGCCCGGCCGGTCCCCGTCCGTCTACTGGCGGACCCCGCAGCTCTGGCAACGAACCCCACGAGGGTGATCGAAGCCAGAACCGCAGCTTCCAACTCTGCGCGCAGCTGGTGGCGTCGTCCCGGCAGCCAACGGAACGGCGGGCCGGGATCGGTCACGCCGGCCACGCCCTCGAGCACGTCGACGGCGTACGGCGCCAGCCGCCATGAGGTGTACGCGAGCTCAAGCACACGCGGGCGGACGAATCGGGCAAGCGGCGCATCGAGCCAGGGGGGACTAGCCCAGAAGGTCCCTGGCTCTGGGCAGGCGAGCTGCTTGACGATCCCGTAACTCAGATGGGTACCGCTCAGCTTCTGGCGGCTTATGTAGTCGAAGGCGAGCGACGACCAGACCGCCTGCAACAGCGCGCCGCCGCCGGATCAGCTGGGAAGGCAATCGGGAAGACGTGGCCAACGGCGGAGCAGGGCCGCCCGTGTGGGCGGGTGCTCGAGGTCAGGGGAACCTACCGAGATCCTTGACCGCGAGACCAGGTGCGCCGCCTACGCCTCGGTGTCGAACCCGTGCACGCTTTTGCGGCCAGGTCATCGAGGCTCATTCGAGACGTGCCAGGCCGCTGCTGGTTCGGCGCTGCCGCCTGCGGCACTCAGCGAGCGAATGCTTTGATGACGTCGAGGGTGGCGTCGAGCCCGATCGGCGGATACAGGATAGGAAGGTCGGCTCCAGCGGCCCTGTATTCCGCGACGCGTTCGGTGCATTTGCCTACTGGACCGAGCAGGCAAATCGCGTCGAGAAGTCGGTCCGAGTACGACGCGCCAAGTTCACCATTTGCCATGCGCTTCGCCTCGTCCTCGAAGCCGCTGACGTGAAAGAGAGTCTGGTAATAGGGGAACGTGGTATAAAGCGCCAGATTCTCGCGGGCGATGCTACGCAGTTGATCGACGTCGTCGCCGATGAAAGTCGGCAATCCCATTGTGATATCGAAGGAGGCCGCCGCTTCAGCTTCGGCGCGCCCTTGAGCCACCCACTTCTGGCTCCTCTCGAGCCGCGCAGGGGACCAGAAGATCGGCATGAGCCCATCTGCCACGGCCGCGGCCCGCTTGACCTGCCCCGACGTGAGTGCCGCGACATAAACGGGGACGGACACGGGCGCCGGCGACTGCGGCAGATGGGTGGCGGGGCCCTCGCCCCGAAGCCACGACTTCACCGCAGCGGCGTACATCGCCACGCTTTGAGCCGCGTCAGGGCGATCTACCCCTAAGGCCCGATTGACAGGCAGATGACTTGCCCCAAGCCCAAGGATGAACCGGCCTCCGGTCGCGTCGGCGATCAACGAAGAAGCCTGGGCACACGCGTAGTCGTGCCGGATAAACACGCTGGTAATCCACGTGCCGACCTGGATCCGCTCGGTCACTGATCCCATCAGTTGGACGGTGGCCAGGCCGTCATTGTTCACCTCGGCGGCGAAGATCGCGTCGAAACCACTGTCTTCCGCGATCTTCGCCACCCTCGATATTTCTGCCGCTCGCCAACCAACGCCAGGCAACGTGGCAACAGCCAACCGCTCACTCATGTGACGACCCCTCCACAAATCACTCGCAGAGAATCACTCACGCGTCTTGACAGTAATCGCGACGAATATCCGTGATCCCGCTGAGGATCAAGCAAACGCTCGACCGGACGGTATCACGCCGATTGCGGCTATTGGTCGGGCAGACCTCGATTCGTCAATGTTGGTACGGACCAGCGCAGCGTGGGCCCCCGCGTGCCGTGCATGCCCGTTTGGCACTGGTGGGATCTGAAGCTGACGTCCGAGGGGTCGACGACGAGTTGGCGATGCTTGCCTTCACCGGCGAAGAGCCTCGCACCCGCTGGTGGGGCCTCCGGCTCGTTCCCCCGTATCGGAAGTGGGGATCGTCGATCCGGCAGTGCGAGATGTGCGGCTAGCCGTTCGCCGGCTCACAGGTCGTCGCCCGAAGCCTGACGGACAGAAACGTCATCGCGTGAACCCAACCTACGAGCGGCGCGACGTGATCGACCGGCCGGCCGGAACGGGCCGAACGGCGGCCGGCCAGCTCGAAGGGACGCAGGCCACCGGTTCGGTAACAGCAGGCTCCCCTGATCGACCCATTCGGTTGTCTGATCACTTGCGTCCCCGGGTTGCAAACTATTACCGACGCCTTGGTGATCGTGCTGCTCACCGTCCCCGCTCTGCGGGACGCGTCCACGTTCGGTCCCCTTGAACTTACCGACTGGCTCATCGCGGCCGCCGGGGGATGCGCCACCGTCACTTGGTTCGAGCTCCTCAAGCTCCACACGCACTCGCAACGGTGACGTCTCCCTACCGTCGACGAGTCCGACGGGGGCGGGGGAGAA
>JAXDQG010000256.1:0-5042 GCA_034667945.1 Acidimicrobiia bacterium
AGTGCACGATCTCGCCGAACGAGTTCAGGTACGCGCCGCGGTGGCTGTACTGCACGCCCTTCGGCTGCCCGGTGGTGCCGGACGTGTAGTTGATCGAGATCGTCGACTCCTCGTCGTCGACCTCCCACCGCAGGGGCTCGTCCGCACCGCGGGCGAGCAGGTCGTCGTAGCGAACGCCGCTACCGATCCCGTCCCCGGGCGCGGCCGGGTCCACGACGGTGATGATCTCCTCGACGGTCTTCAGCTCGCTCGCGACGGGCGCGACCGTCGGGTACAGCGCGGCGTCGACGACGAACAGCGTCGCGCCGGAGTGGTCCAGGATCTGCTGCACCTCGGACGTCGCGAGCCGGGTGTTGACCGCGACCAGCACCGGGCGACTGGGAGTGGGCAGCTCCATGGCCCCGAACGTACCGGTCGGCTCCCGGCTGTCCCGCGCCCGCCCGGACTTGCGGTCGCCGGACGACGGGTGTGCTGAAATGAGCCGGTCCGAAGACCTATCGAGGGGACGACCCATGGCCTGGCGAGTGGTGGTCGATTTCGACCTGTGCGAGTCGAATGCAGTTTGCATGGGCGTGGCGCCCGAGGTGTTCGAGGTGCGCGACGACGACTTCCTCTACATCTTGGACGAGACGCCTCCGGACTCCCTTCGGCCCAAGGTCGAGGAGGCCGTGGCCCGCTGCCCCAAGCAGGCGATCTCCATCGCCGAAGAGTGACGGGCCGACAGTTCTCAGAGCAGACGTTTGAGAACGAACCGCCCGAGAACGAACCACCCGAGAACGAACCACCCGAGACAGCGCATCACAGGAAGGACTGAGACCCGCCACCATGGAGTCCGTCGTCGTTGTCGGGGCCAGCCTGGCCGGGTTTCACGCCGTTCGTGCGCTGCGCAAAGAGGGCTATGAAGGGCGGCTGACGGTGGTCGGCGACGAGCCGCACCGTCCCTACGACCGCCCGCCGCTGTCGAAGGACTTCCTGGCAGCCAAGGTCGACGAGGATGCGTTGGCGCTGGCCAAAGGAGATCAGCTCGACGAGCTCGATCTGGACTGGCAGCTGGGTGTCCGGGCCATCGGCTGCGATCTCGACGCCCGGGTGGTTCGCCTCGCCGACCAGCGTGAGGTGCCGTTCGACGGCTTGGTGATCGCCACGGGCGGGTCACCGCGCAGGCTGACCGGCATGCCCGCCAACCTGGCTGGCTTGCACGTGCTGCGCACTGTCGACGATTCCCGGGCGCTGCGGGCCGATCTCGACGCCACCCCGGGCCGGGTCGTGGTCGTGGGCGCGGGCTTCATCGGCGCCGAAGTCGCGGCCACGTGTCGCGAGCGGGGCCTCGAGGTGACGGTGGTCGAGGCGCTCCCGGTGCCGATGGTGGGGGCGCTCGGGCCGATGGTGGGGACAGTCTGCGCCGATGTGCAGCGAGACCACGGGGTCGACGTGCGGCTCGGCGTGGGTGTCGAGGCCATCGAGCAGGGGGACCGGGTGGAGGGCGTCACGCTCACCGATGGCACCGTGCTGCCCGCCGATGTCGTCGTCGTCGGCGTGGGGGTCACTCCGGTCACGGACTGGTTGGAGGGCAGCGGCCTCACGCTCGACAACGGGGTGGTCTGCGACGAGGCGTGCCTGGCCGCCCGCGGGGTGGTAGCTGCCGGGGATGTCGCCCGCTGGCCCAATGCCGCCTTCGGCGGCGAGCTGATGCGGGTGGAGCACTGGGAGAACGCCATCGACATGGGCGGCCACGCGGCCCGCCGGCTGCTGGCCGGCGACCCGGTCGATCCCACAGCGTTCCGCTATGCGCCGGTGCCCTGGTTCTGGTCCGACCAATACGACCGCAAGATCCAGCTGGCCGGCCGCGTGCGGGCCGACGACGAGGTCGTCATCGTGAACGGCTCGGTGGACGAGCGCCGCTTTGCCGCCATCTACGGTCGGGCCGGGCGCATCGTCGGCGTGTTCGGCATGAATCGCCCGCGCCACGTCATGCAGTACCGGAACCTCATCGTCCGCGGCGCCGGTTGGGACGAGGCCCTCGAGTTGGCCCGCTCCAGCTCGTGACCGCGCTCGGCTCGTGACCGCGCTCGGCTCGTGACAGCTCTCGCGACGTGACGAGGTGAGACCGTGACGCCTCCCGCCCAACAGCTGGTGGAATGGGTGGATGAGGACGGGCGGGTGCGGGCCATCGTGACCCGGGCTCGGGTCAGGGCCGAGAACCTCCTCCACCGCTCGGTGTTCGTGGTGGTCCGGTCGACCCGCGGCGAGATCCTCGTGCACCGGCGAGCCGAGTGGAAGGACGTCTGGCCCGGGTACTGGGACCTGGCCGTGGGGGGCGTCGTCTCTGTCGGTGAACCCTGGCCCGCTGCGGCTCGGCGCGAGCTCGCCGAAGAGCTCGGCATAGAGGCGCTCGACCTCGACGACCTGGGATCCTTCCGCTACGGCGACCCTCAGGTGAAAGAGCTCGGCCGAGTGTTCGCAATCGGGGGCGACGGACCGTTCCGCTTGGAGGACGGCGAGGTCACCGCCGTCGACTGGGTGCCCATTGAACGGCTCCGCTCGTGGGTGGACGCCCGTGCCGTCTGTCCGGACTCGGTCGCCGGGGTGCTGCCGTTGATCCCCGGGCTGCCGCCGGCAGCGAGCTGAGACACGGGCGGATCGGGCCTCCCGACGCCTCGGTGCCCCATCAAAACTGGGTTCCCGTCGCTCGGGCCTCTCCGCTTGAAGCGACCGCCTGCCAGGATCGCGCCGGCGTTGGCAGGGGCCAGCGGTGCGTGAAACACCGGTCGCGCAGCCGACCGGGCGCGTACCACCCCCAGATCCCACCCGCGGCACGCCTGGTGTACTCGGTCCAGGCCATGGCGGAGGGCGCCTGGATGCGGCGGACGAGCTGGATGAGGCCACCATCGTAGATGGCGTAGCCGCCCCACACGCCCGGATAGTCCTTGGTCGAGGCCACCTCGGTCACCACCATCGAACCGACCTCTCGGCGCCGGTTGCGGTGGGCGTGTCCAGCGGTGATGAACACGTCGCGCTTGGCCCGCTTGATCTTCTCCAGTACCTCGGTGGCCTCCGGCCAGCGGATCCCCGTCGGGTACTTGGTCGGAATGGGCCAGCGGTCGAAGGGGTGGTGAAGACACACGAGTGCCGGACGATCGGCCTCCACCAGGGCGTCGAGCAAGTCGGGCAGGGCCCGGCTCAGCGAGCCCTCGCACTGGGCATCGAGCGCGGAGTCCACGGTGATCACCCGTACACCAGGCAGGTCCGTGACGTGCAGTGGGTCGGGATAGGCGACGCCAGCAGCCTTGAGCACGGTGGACGCGTCGACCTCACGCCGGTGGCCGGTTTCGTGGTTGCCCAGCGCTGCGACGATCGGCACGCCAGCCCGGCGCAAAAGCGACATGGCTGCCCGCCACTCGTCGTGCCAGCCCCGATCGGTGAGATCGCCCTTCACGACCAGCAGCTGCGCGCCCCAGCGGACCGCTTCCTCGACGGCCAGGCGGGCGCACCGCAGTGAGACCGGCTCGGGCTCGGCTCTCGGATCACGCATGGTATGGAACAGGCCGAAGTCGCGTGAGCCGATGTGGAGGTCGCTGACCGTCGCCACCCGGCACAGCAGCTCGCCGGGGGGCCGCTCGAGCGTGCGAGCGCGGTGATGGGCGACGTGACCGAGGGTGGAGCTGACCACGACGTCATAGACCGTCCCCGGCTGGAGACCCTCGATCAGATAACCCCCGGCCGCACCTGGACCGTGACCGCCCGCGTAGCCTCCACGCCCTCCGGCCTCCACCTGCACCGGGCCAACGGGCGCCTCTCCCCACACCACCTGTGCGGTGGTGTCGTCGACGGCGAACACAGAGGTGCGGCGCAGCGTGGCGGAGCGGGACAGGATCAGTTCACCGCCTCTTTCAGCACCGGCCGTTCGCGCTCGGCGAGCGCCACGTTGACCTTCAGCTTCTCGAGGTGCTGGGCCAACGTGCGGGCACCCTGCGGCACATCGTGGCTGGCGAAGAAGGTCTGCACCTCGTTGGCCAGCTCGGGTTCGGTCAGCGTGGCGATGGGGGCCAGCATGCGGACGATCGTGTTGGACGGGAACCGCTCGTTCATCTCGTCCCAGTGCTGCGTGATGAACTTCCACGCGAGCCGGTTCTCGTAGCGGTTGGCGAGCACGCGACCGACCACGAACGGAGCGTCCTGGGTGCGGACCTCGCCGCTGATGCAGCGGTCGAGCGTCCGGGCGATCAGCTCGTCCTCTCGGAAGTCGGCCAGGCTGTAGAGATAACGCCGCTGCTCCTGGGGGGTCCCGGCGGTCACCGCGCGCTCGGCGAACACCTCGTACTCCTCGTCGCCGCCGTGGGCTGCAGTAACATTGAGGGCCGCTGCGGCCAGGGAAGGCTCCACCGCATCGGCATCGGCCAGCGCCGTTGTGAGCAGCTGGCGTGCCCGGTCGACGACCTTGGGATCATCGGCGACCGTGCCGAGGAACGTGAACAGGGTCGCACGCAGCTCGCGCTGGCGGTCGGACTCGCCCTCCGCAGGCTCCCAGCCGGCGACGTCGAGCGCCGGGCCGGCCAGCTGACGCATGGCGTTCTGGTAGCGGGCCAGGTCCTCACCGTCCAGCAGCCGCGAGAGCGCGCCCAGCGCGGCGGCCAGCCGTTGCCACACCGACAGGTCGTCATCGTCGCCCAGGCCCCGGGCCAGCGAAAGGAACGAGGCTGCGTCGGTGCGCCCCGCCAGCAACGCGGCGTAGGTGTCGTCGACCAGGGCATATCGCTCGATGGGCGCCAGATCGTCCTGGGCCCGGGCGGTGAGCGCCGCCAGCAGCGGCTCGCTGTAGCGCACCCGGTAAAAGCCGTGGCCGCCAGCGTTCACCAGCAGCACGGCCTCTGTGGGCGGATCGAGCTCCAACGTGACCTCGTCGTCCTCGACCAGCACCCGAACCAGCTCCTGGCCGCCGCTGCGGTGGATGCGGGCGAGGACCGGCACCTTCCAGCGGGTGTCGGGGAGTTGCTCATCGGAGAGGTAGCGGAACGGCTCCTGGCGGAGCACCAGACGGCGCC
>JAXDQG010000257.1:0-6938 GCA_034667945.1 Acidimicrobiia bacterium
CCGTGGACCCTGACCAGGCAGCCCTTCCCTCACCCGAGCAGGTCATGCAGGCGCTGCGCGGGGTGATCGATCCGGAGCTGGGGAGCGACATCGTCGATCTGGGGATGGCCCGCGGGGCGCAGATCGACGAAGACGGACGGGTGACGGTCACGGTCGCGCTGACCACGGCGGGCTGTCCGCTGCGGGCGCAGATCCAGAAAGACGTCAAGACCCGGGTGGCCTCACTGCCCGGTGTCACCGCGGTCAAGATCGACTGGACCGAGATGACCGCCGAGCAGCGCTCGGCTGCCATGGGCAAGGCCCGCTGGAACGCCCGCGAGAAGTCACCGGCCAACGCCGTGCCCCCCACCTGCAAGGTCATCTGCGTGGCTTCGGGCAAGGGCGGCGTGGGCAAGTCATCGGTCAGCGTGAACCTGGCGGCCGCTCTGGCCCTGCGGGGGCTGCACGTCGGCCTGCTCGACGCGGACATCTGGGGCTTCTCCGTCCCTCGCATGGTCGGCGTGGAGGGTCGTCTCCAGGCCAAGCGGGGCGAGAAGAAGATCGTGCCCCACCCGCTGCCGATGGGCTCAGCGGGCGGCCGGCTGGAGGTGGTCTCCATGGGTCTTCTCGTCGACGACGAGGAAGAGGCCCTCATGTGGCGGGGCCTGATGCTGAACCGTGCTGTGCAGCACTTCCTCGAGGACGTGGCCTGGTCGGAAGACCTCGACTACCTGCTCATCGACATGCCGCCGGGCACCGGCGACGTACAGATGGGCCTGGCCCGCATGCTGCCCCGCGCCGAGATGCTCATCGTGACCACCCCGGCGCTGGCTGCGCAGAAGGTAGCGGCCCGAGCCGCCACGATGGCCCGCAAGACCTATCTCCGGGTCTGTGGCGTGGTCGAGAACATGAGCTCCTTCGCGGCGCCGAACGGTGAGCACTTCGCCGTCTTCGGTGAAGGCGGCGGTCACGCCCTGGCCGTCGATCTGGGCGCACCGCTGCTGGCCACCATTCCCATCGAGGCGGCCGTGTCGGCAGGTGGCGACACCGGCACCCCCGTGGTGCTTGGCGAGGGCCCGGCGGCAGATGCCTTCCGCGAGCTGGCCAGGCGCATCGTCGAGGAGGCTGTGCCGCCCGTCGACATGGCGGGCTGCTCCGCGCGGATTCTGTCGGCCTTCGATGACGCGCTCAAGGCTCATGACCAGGGTGAACAGCCGGCGGAACCTTCGACGCCGTCGGTCGCGCCGGTCTCGCTCCGGCGCTGAAGTCCAGGCGTCTCAGGGCCCGAGCCGGGGCGGATCCTCCCCCGGACGGGTCGGCTCGGTCTTCGGCTCGCCCTCGATGTCGACCACGGTGATGATTCGTCCGAAGCGCCCGGAACGAACCCGGGTGCCGTCTCCATAGAGCTCGGCCCTCGTCCGGTAACGGCTCAACAGGAACCGCCGCAGCACAAAGCGCACGGGCGGCACCAGGAGCAGGATGCCGAAGACGTCGGTGATGAAGCCAGGAGCCAGCAGCAGGGCGCCAGCGGCCAGGAGCAGCACGCCGTCGATCAAGCCGTCGGTCGGCACGCGACCGGCGTTGAGGTCTCGCTGCATGCGGGCGAGCAAGCTGAGCCCCTCGCGCTTGACCAACCAGGCGCCCAAGAGGCTGACCAGGATCAACAGGGCGATGGTCTCGAGGGCGCCGATGGTCGAGCCGATCTTGATGATCACGATCAGCTCGGCGATTGGCAGGAGCAGCAGAAGCAGGGCAAACAGCCCGATCACGGCAACGATGCTAGCGGTGGGGCCGGCCCGCGACCGGCAGGTCACGGTCAGCCCCGAGAATCACTCTGAGACAGGACGATGATCTCGAGACAGGACGATGATCTCGAGACAGGAAGGCGTAGCTGCCTCGACCGGTAGGGTCGCCGTCGTGGCCGTTGCCGACCGCCCACCCTCTGTCGACGCCCTCGCCCGGTCGCTCCGCGACATCGGGCTGCCCCATCCCCTGCTCGTCGAAGCGGCCCGGTCGGCCATTGCCGCCGGAGATCCGGGCTCGGCGCGAGACCTCGCCGAAGCACGAGCCCGGTCGCTGCTGCAGCCGGTGATCAACGCCACCGGTGTCCTCCTCCATACGAACCTCGGCCGGGCGCCCTTCGCCAGCAATCAGCAAGCCACCTACAGCAACCTTGAACTGCGCTTGTCCACCGGCCGCCGAGGCTCGCGCTCGGATCATGTGGCCACGCTGTGGGCCGCGGCCTGTGGCGCCGAGGCTGCGCTCGTGGTGAACAACTGCGCCGCCGCCGTCCTGCTCGTGCTGGCCGCGCTGGCGTCCGGACGGGGGGTGGCCGTCTCCCGCTCGGAGCTGGTGGAGATCGGCGGCGGGTTCCGGGTGCCCGAGGTGATGGAGCAATCCGGGGCCCGACTGGTGGAGGTCGGGACGACCAATCGCACGCGTGCCACCGACTACCAGCGGGCCATCGAGCAACACGGCGATGATCTGGCCGTGGTGCTGAAGGTCCACCAGTCGAACTACCGGATCGTCGGGTTCACGGAATCGGTGGAGGTCAGCGAACTCGCCGAGCTGGGGCGTCCGGTCGTGGTCGACATCGGGTCGGGCCTGCTCGACGCGGCCTGCCCGTGGCTGGCGGGCGGCCCTCCGGCGTGGCTTGCCGGCGAGCCGGCGGCCCGCCAGACGCTCGCGGCCGGTGCCCACCTCGTCACCTTCTCGGGCGACAAGCTCGCCGGTGGACCCCAGGCCGGCATCATCGCGGGGCGGGCCGACCTGGTGGCCGCCTGCGCCCGCCATCCCCTGGCCCGAGCCCTGCGCCCGGGCGGGCTGGTGCTGGCCGCGCTCCAGGAGCTGGCCCTCGCCTACCTCGATCGGCGTGGGCTCGACATTCCCTTCTGGCGGATGGCGACACAGCCGGTGGCCGCGCTGCGGGCGCGGGCCGATGCCCTGGGCGTCGGGCGAACCGTCGACCTGGCGTCGGTGCCGGGAGGCGGCACTTTGCCCGGTGTGGAGATTCCCTCGGCTGGCATCGCGGTGGACGGCGACCGGGTAGCTGCCCTGCGAAACCGGAACCCGGCGGTGATCGCCCGGGTCGACCAAGGGACGACCCTGCTCGACTTGCGAACCGTCGATCCCTCCGACGACCGCAGGCTGGCCGAGGCCATCGCAGCCATCCTCAGCTGAGGAACTCCCGGTCTGAGAACCTGCGGCGGGGGACATTGCGCCGGGGACATTGCGGCGGGGATATTGCGGCGGGGATATTGCGCCAAGGGATATTGCGCCAGGGGATATTGCGCCAGGCCGCCATCTAACCTCCCGGGTAATGCACGTCGTCGCCACCGCCGGACACGTCGACCACGGTAAGTCGACCCTCGTCATGGCGCTCACCGGCACCGACCCCGATCGGTGGGCGGAGGAGAAGGCCCGAGGGCTCACCATCGACCTGGGCTTCGCCCACGTGCTGCTGCCGTCCGCCCGGGAGATCTCCTTCGTCGACGTGCCCGGCCATGTCCGGTTCATCAAGAACATGCTGGCCGGCGTGGGCGCCGTCGATGCCTGCATGTTCGTGGTGGCGGCGACCGAAGGTTGGAAGCCCCAATCCGAGGAGCACCTTCGCATCCTCCAGCTTCTGGGCCTCCGCCACGGGTTGGTGGCCCTGACCAAGGTCGGCCTGTGCGACGACGACCTGGTGGAGCTGGCCCGCCTCGATGTGGCCGAGCACGTGACCGGCACGTTCCTCGAGGATGCGCCGGTCATCGCGGTCGACGCCCCCACCGGCCGCGGACTGACCGACCTGGTCACCGCGCTCGACGAGCTCACCGCGGTGACGCCCACCTCCGTCGATCGGGGCCGACCGCGGCTGTGGGTGGACCGATCCTTCGCGGCTCGGGGCTCGGGCACGGTGGTCACCGGCACGCTCACCGGCGGATCCCTGCAGATCGACGACGAGGTGCTGGTCTTGCCCCGCAACCGTGCGGTGCGGGTACGCGGCCTCCAGTCCTTGCATCGCCAGCAGACCGAGGTGGGCCCGGGCCATCGCAGCGCGGTGAACCTGGTCGGGATCACCTACAGCGAAGTCGAGCGGGGCCATGCGGTCGTCCGTCCGGGTCAGTGGCACACCACCATGAGGTTGGACGCCTCGCTACACGTGCTCGCCTCTCTCGACCACGAGGTGTCGCGGCGGGGTGCGTACGTGGCCTACCTGGGCTCGGGCGAGCACCCGGTGAAGCTGCGCGTGCTTGGCGATCACAACCTGGCGCCCGGTGAGACAGGTTCGATTCGGCTGCACCTGCCCTGGCCGGTCCCCCTACTGCCCGGCGACCACTACGTGCTGCGCGAGTCAGGGCGCAAGGAAACCGTGGGCGGCGGCGAGGTGCTCGACGTGGCGCCGATACGGGCCGCATCGAAGGCGGAACCCGATCGCTCGGTCGATCGGGTCATCGCCGAGCGGGGCTGGATCGAGGCCACGCTGCTCGAGCAGCTCACCGGCGAGCGCCGAGCCCCGACGATCGGCGGCTGGGTGGTGGACCCCCACGCGCTCGAAGCCACCCGGCAAGCTGTCGCCGAACGCGTCGACGCGGCCGGGCCCCTGGGCCTCGACACCGTGGCGCTGAGCGAGCGAGAGCGGGGTGTGCTGGCCCTGCTGGATGACGTCGTGGTGGACGCCGGTCGGGCCAAACGCGTCGAGGCGCCCGATCCGCTGGCCCACCATCCATACCTGGCCGCGCTGGATGCGGAGCCGTTCGCGCCGCCACCGCCGGACGGCGTGAGCCGAGAGGAGCTCCGGGAACTGGTCAAGCGGGGGCTGGTCGTGGCCCAGGATGGTGTGTGGTTCTCGGCCGGTGCCGTGGAGCAGGCGGCCAACGTCATCGGCCGGCTGCTGACGGACCAACCCGACGGGGTGACCGTGGCCGACATCCGCACTGCGCTGGGCAATACCCGTAAGCACGCCCTGCCGCTCCTCGCCGCGCTCGACGACAAGGGCATCACGCGGCGCCGCGGTGACATCCGCATCGCCGGACCGCGCATGCCGGCGATCTGAGCGGTAAGCAAGCGGCGCTCAGGCCGCGGTCGGCCGGGGAGGCGCAGCCGGTGGTGGGGCCTCCTCGGGCTTCAGCCCGCGGCGGGGGCCTCCTCGGGCTTGTCCGAACCGGTGACCAGGTCGTACATGCGCCCAGCGCTGCGCGCGACCCGTTCGACGTCCTCCTCCAACAGGAAGCGATCGGCCACCAGTTGATTGGCGGCCGTCCTGACCCTGGCGGTGTAGTCGTTGCGATCGAGGTAGCGCTCGGCCACCGACGGGCGTGGGTCACCGGTCGCCGCCCGGTCCTCGGGCGTGGCGGCAAACGGCAGCGAAGAGCCCAACATGTCGAGCAGCTGGCCCTCGCCACCGGTGTCGGGGTGGCGGACGTTCCAGCCGAGATGGGTGGCAAGGGGCTCGGTGACCTGGGGCGAGCGGATACCGGCCACCTCGTTGCCGTCGTCGTCCAGCGCGGACACCCAGACAGTGCGAGCCGCGCTCGGCATGCGGTCGACGTCGGGCATGACCAGCCCAGGCAGCTCCAACAGCGCCGAGGATCGCTCGACGGCGGTGCCATCGGCCAGCGACGGCACCTGGCTGGCAGGCGGTGGCACGTCGTCCACCACCCAGCGCTGCAGATCCGCCAGCAGGGCGCGCAACAGGGGCGTGTGGTTCACCAGGTTCAGCCAGTTCGCTCCTTGCGCCTCGGGTAGCAGGATGGGCTTGCGGCTCAAGGCCACCATGCCAGGCGCATGCTGCGTGCCCGCGAGCGCGTACAGCCGCACCTCCGCGGGCGGCGCGATGTCCGTGGGCCGCTCCGCCTCTGCGTCGACGTGGACCAGCGCGGCATCGGAGCGCCAGTACTCGTTGGAGGTGTTCACCTCGAACAGCTTCGGCACGCCGTCTGCAGCCCGAAGGCGATCGAGCAGCCCGGGCTCGTGGCGGAACGGAGGCTCGTGGCCCGGGCCGATGACGTTCTGGACCGACGGCTGCGCACCGCGGTGGTTGAACTCACCTCTGCGGGCCCCAGCCACCTGCACATACACGCCGTCGTGCACCCGACGCCCGGCCTCGTCGACGTTGGCGCCGTCCAGGAGGAACTGCCGGAGTGTCCGCCCGGTCTGCGAGACACCCCAGGCGACCGTGTGCCGCACCACTCCAGCGGACGGGTTCCCGGCCTCGACAGTGCCATGGCGCAGAAAGGCGGGGACATCCCTCAGGGCAACCAGGCCGAGTCCGACGACCGGACAATCGGCGCTGCGGTAGCGCAGCTCGTAGACGACACCCGCCCGAAACCCGTCCTCGGACCAGACCCAACAGGGATCGGACTGCAGCCGCCCGTCGTCCCCCGGCCGGGCGAAGCGCCAGCGGTCGCGGGAGACGACCCGACGCTCTCCGTCCATCCAGTCCCGCTCGGAGAGGACGGCGCGCGGGTCGTCGACGTCGACGGTGGGATAGCCGGCATGCGTGATGTCCGGATGGCCGGGGCGGGGATGCCATGGCCAGTGCCCGAGGTACTCCGCTTGACGTTCCCGGTTGGGTTGGAATTGGGTGATCACGTCGGCCTCGACGCCCACCGCTCGGGGGATCTGCGCCCCCAATCGGCCGGCCCGGCGCAACACGTCCCACTGCCAGCCGCAGAACAGCACCGTCCAGCCTTGGCGCAGCAGCAGTCCGTCGCCCGGCTCGATCCGGTCAGTGACGGCGAAGCTCATCGTCGGCGGCGGGAAGGAGAAGGGCACGAGGTCCATGCGACCGCGGTTCACGACCGAGGTGAGCAGGCAGCCGTTGCCCCGGTCCGGCTCCATGGGTTGCAGGAGACAAGCGTCGACATGCATCCAGACCCGGCCGTCGTGACCGCGCTCGGCCTCTGCGAGGTCGGCCACGAAGGCGTTGGCGGGGTGGTCAGGGTCGACCGCCACGTGGAAGAGCAGATCGAGAC
>JAXDQG010000258.1:0-3673 GCA_034667945.1 Acidimicrobiia bacterium
GATTCCCGCGGGCAGTTACTTCGTGCTCGGCGACAACCGCACCGACACCTGCGACTCCCGGGCGTTCGGCCCCGTGGCGGGGTCGCTGGTGGTCGGCGAGGTGGTCGCGACCATCCTCCGCAACGGCCATCCCAACGTGCACATCATCTAGACCGAGGCCAGACAATGTTCAATCACATCCAGCTGTACGACCTTTTCATTGTTGGCTTCACGCAGCTCGTCGTGTGCACGGTGTTGGTGCTGAGCCCGGCGCGCAATATCGACACGCGGTTCCGGTGGACGGGCTCCCGCGTGACCGAGGTACTTCTCGGCGGCATCGCGGCGGCGGTTGTCGCCGGCGTGTCTGCCTACCTCACGACCGTGCTGTGGGCTCTGCCCAGTAATCGCGCCAGCGAAGCTGCGTATCTGTTTGCGCTGTTCTCGCTGGTGCACATCATCGCCCGCCCGCACTGTGGGGTGGTTGGAAAGCTCTTTGCCGCCTCGTTCGCCGCGGCGGGGTTCAGCTTCCTCGGTTACGCGGTACTCGTGGCGGCCAGCTCGTCGCGCTCGATTGCGGAGACGATCACGGCGTCGCTGCTGATCATCCTCGACCTGTGCGCATTCCTCGTGTGGAACTCCAACATCAGCTACGTGAGCGACGTCATGGCGAGGTCGCGGCGCTCGCGCCCGTTGCCGGTGGCGGATCCGAACTACCAGCCGTTCGTGTCGCTGCACTTGCCGGCGTACAACGAGCCGCCGGAGATCTTCATCGAGACCATCAAGGCGGTCGAGCGCATCGACTACCCGAATTTCGAGATCGTCGTGATGGACAACAACACGACGGATCCCGCCATCTGGAAGCCAATCGAAGAGTATTGCCGCGATCGCGAGCGGCTGAAGTTCGTGCACGTTGCGCCGTGGCCCGGATTCAAGGCTGGTGCGTGCAACCTGGCTCTACGTGAGTACACGGACCCGCGGGCAGAAATCATCGGCATGGTCGACGCTGATGACATCGTGAAGCCCTATTACCTCAAAGAGGTCGCATCCTATTTCTGCGACGATCGTCTGGGCTTCGTGCAGACCTTCGAGGGCAACCGCGACTACGAGGGCAGTCACTATTACCAGGCCTGCGTCGACTCGTTCCAGGGCTTCTACCTGGGCGTCATGTCGTCGAGGAACGAGCGCGACACGGTGCCGTTCGTCGGGACGATGGGGTTGTTCCGGCGTAGCGCGCTGGAGGGCGTCGGCGGCTGGAACGAATGGTGCATCAGCGAGGACACCGAGGCGTCGCTGCGGGTGCTCAAGGCCGGCTGGTCGGGGCTGTACATCCCGCGCTGCTTCGGTCGGGGTGTGGTGCCGCCGACCTTCGGTGGCCTGCAGACGCAGCGGCATCGCTGGTGCTTCGGGGGCATGCAGATCATGCGGCTGCACTGGCGCAGCTTGATGCCGTGGGACCGCTCGCCGGACAACCATCTCACGGCCGCGCAGCGGCGCGACTACCTCATGGCGTCGCTGGGCTGGTTCCGCGACTTGTTGATGCTGTCCTTCGCGCTGCTCCTGCTGGTGATCTCCGGGCTATTGGTCACCCAGGCGAACTTCGTCCTGATGCCGTTGGCGGGCAGTTCGTCGCTGCTGCCGATGTCGCTCATCCTCGTCGCCACTGTGTGTATGACCTGGACGCTGCGCCACTGGACCGGATTATCCATGGGACGAGCGATAAAGAGCCTGGTGATCAGTTTGTCCGCCTCTTGGATCACCGCGTTGGCGTGCGTGCAAGGGCTCAGTCACCGTGAGGGCGTGTTTCTTCGCACCTCGAAGAAGGGCACAGACCGCCACCCGATCCGTCGGGCGCTCAGGCTGAGCTGCGTCGAGACGCTGCTGGCCCTCTCGCTCTACGCCGCCACCGCCTCGCTGTTGGTTGCGGGCGAGCGTCGAGCGCTGCTGATCTTCACGATGGTGGTGCAAGCGACCGTGTTCCTGTGTGCGCCGATTGCGGCCTTCTGGAACATGCGGGCGCAGCGTGTGCCGGCGGCCGTGTATCGGAGGCGGTATGCCGAGCGGAAGATACGTGAGGCGCGCCGTCCGGTTCGAACCTTCGCCACGCTGAGCTTCGCCGGGGCGCTGCTGGTGGCTGCCTGTGCCGGGGCGTTGATCTCCATCTTCGCCTCGCCGCACGACACCGCACCGATTCCGGCGCCGACGCTCGGCCCGGTCCAGCTCATCGAGCGACCACCCGGGTCCTGACAATCCCGGATCAAAGCTGGCGCGGAGGGCCTCCCGGACGCTGTCGACGTGCTTGACGGCCGGAGCTCGCCACCGTTCGGCCTTCTCCGCGGCTAACAGCGGGCTGCCGACGTGGTGGTACGCGAAGCCAGGCAGTAGGCGCTGAGCTCGAAGGTGAACGGCGCCGGGCCGTCGCCGTACGGATCCGGGGGATTGGGACCGAACTCGATGCCGAAGGCCACCGTGTCGAGCCAGTACTTGCTGGCGAAGTTCCGCCATCCGTAGTTTCGCTCGAGCAGCGCGCCGACCGCGTGGAGAGCCGCGCCGAGGTCGACCGACACCGTGCCGCGGGCAACGCGATCCCCAGCATCGGGCACGAGCCAGACGGTGCCACCCCAGGGTGCGGTGTGGCCGTCATGGAAGACGTTGCTGACGAAGACGGACCACCTCTCGTAGCCGGCGTCGGCCACGCCGTCGATGGCGAAGGGGATCGTCGCCGTGCCGACCTTCATGCTCTCAGGGAGCACCGACTGCTGCGCGTAGTCGGTCCACAGCATGACCTCGAGCGTGCCGTCGGTGCGGCACGGCGTCTTGGTGTCCGACGGGTTGAGCCAGAGGTCGTACCCGATGTCGTAGGTGATCTGAGCCGCCTGCACGTTGTAGGTCGTCGCGGCGATGAGGGACGGGAGCGACTCCACCTGCACCGGCAGCCGCAGGCTGGGCGATTGGGGCGGTGAGGTCGCTGCGTTGCACTGGTCGATGCCGTAGAGCACGCTCGGGAAACTGCGCACCCACGTGTTCGCTTGCGGAGCGATGCAGTCTGCTTTCGTGCAGGGCGGGGCGCTCGAGAGGTCGCTTGACACCTTCAACGCACCGGTGTCGTCGACGGCCATGCGCAGCATCCCCTTCGTCGATTCACCGCCGAGGTTCCACGCATTGCCGGCCAGCTGGGCGGCGCCGACCGCGGGGCCGCCCGGGTCGCAGCCAGACTCACGTCGTGGACCAACCCGACATTCGGGAGTCCATTCCCACGACGTGCCGCGTTCGGTTGCGATCGGCACGAGGGCGATGTGGAGGTCCGCGGGTTTCGGCTGGCTGCACGCCACCAGTGCTGTCGCAAGCAGCCCGATCGCAAGCAGCGGAGCGAGCGTTTGCCGGTGCCTACGACGGCCATGAGTGCCGTCGGGCCGGCGAGACTCCACAATGCATCCTCCATGCTGAATCGACGCGGATCGATCCAGCCCGAAGCCGGCAGTCTAGGTTCCGGCCTCGAAGGCGCTTGTGTCAGGCGACAGACCTCGGTCATGGCCGCCCCGGCGGCAAAGGTGCTGCAACGACCGACGCCAACCGGCCCCGGAACGAACGGAGGGGCTGTTGATCAGTCGTGCCCGCGCCCGTTGCCGTGCTTGTTGCCGGAGTCGTCGTCCTTGTGGGCGACCGCTGATACGGCTTGACCTTTCTCCCGGCCGTG
>JAXDQG010000259.1:0-8809 GCA_034667945.1 Acidimicrobiia bacterium
CACGATGCTCAGGCCGCCGTCCCAGAAGCCAGGGTCGGCCAGGTCGCACCCCACCAGCCGCCCGAGCTCCTCGGGGGACAGCGACCCTCCTGCGGACAGCAGGTCGAGATAGCGAGGCACGAAGGCCGCACCTTGCTCCTCGTACTGCTTGTAGACCGCGAGGGCGAGCAGCTGCCCATAGGCGTAGGCGTACACGTAGCCGGGTGTGTTGATGAAATGCGGGATGTACGACCACCAGGTCCGATAGCCCTCCGTGACCTCCACCGAGTCACCCAGCATGGCCTGCTGGGTGCTGGCCCAGTGTTCGCCGAAGTCGTCAACCGACAGCTCGCCCCGTTCGCGCCGGTGCGTGTGCACGGCTGCCTCGAACCGGTTCATCGCCGTCTGGCGGAACACCGTGGCGATGGAGCCCTCGATCGACTCCGCCAACAGCGCCAGGCGCTCGGCCGGGTTGTCGGTATCGGCCAGGAGCCGCCCGAACGTCACCGTCTCACCAAAGACCGAGGCCGTCTCGGCCAGCGTGAGCGGTGTCGACATGTGGTACACGCCCTGGGGCCGGGAGAGATAGGCGTGCACGCCGTGGCCCAGCTCGTGGGCAAGGGTCAACACGTCTCGCCGTTTGCCGGTCCAATTCAGCAGGACGTAGGGGTGATGGGAGGGAACGGTGTAGGCGCAAAAGGCACCCGGGCGCTTGGCCGGCCGTACCGGCGCGTCGATCCAGTTGCCCTCGAAGAAGCGCTGGACGACGCCGGCCAGATCGGGTGAGAACGAGGCGTAGCTCTCCAGCACCAGCTTGCGGGCGGCCGACCACCCGAAGGGCTGCTCCGATGAGGCGACCGACGCCATCCGGTCGTAGTCGGCGAGCTTGTCGACGCCGAGGATGCGGGCCTTGAGGTCGTACCAGCGGCGGGGGAGGTCGTTGCGGTTTCTCACGGCCTGGATCAGCGCCTCGACCGACTCGTCCGAAGCCTCGTTGGCCAGGTTGCGGGACGAGATCCACGACGGGTAGTTGCGCAGCCGGTCGTCGGTGGACTTGTCCGCCAGCAGGGTGTTGTAGATGAACGCCCGGGTCCGCAGCCCGGGAGCCAGTCCCTGGGTGACCGCTTCGGCCGTCTGGCGGCGCACCTCCCGATCGGGGTGCGACAGCTGCGAGAGGGCGTGCTCGAGCTTCACCGGTCCGTCCGGGAGCGGTACCTCGATGGCGGACGTCAGTTCGCCGAAGAGCCGGCTCCACGCGGAGGAGCCGCTGACCGCCTTCTCGGTGAGGATCTTCTCTTCCGGCTCCGACAGCAGGTGCGGTCGGTACCGCCGCTCCGCTCGCAGGTGGTGGGCGCAGAACGCCAGGTCGGGGTGGGCGAGCAACGCCTCGACCCGGTCGTCGTCGAGGGCGGCCCATTCCAGGTCGAAGAACAACAGCTTCGTGGCGATGGCGGTCGAGCGTTCCTGCACCCGTTGCATGAGGGCACCCCGGCCGGCATCGGCGGTGTCGGTGGCGAAGGCCAGGCCCGCGTAGTTGCCGGCTCGCCCCAGCAGCTCCTGCAGGGCCGCGAAGCGATGCATGGCGGCGGCGAGGTCCGGGGCATCGAGCGAAGCCACCGTGCCGCGTAGCCCGGCGAGGTCGGACGTCAGCGCGTCCGCTCGGTCGAGCAGGTCATCGACGGTGGAGCCCTGCAACAGGGGTTCGAGATCCCAGGCGACGTCTGTGGCGGACAAGTCGGAAGCGGCGGTGGGCTGCTCGGTGACGGCCATATCGGGCAGCGTATCGGCGTACCTCCCGCTCACCCGGGCGCTCGGAAGCAGCAGCGGAAGGTTGGCGACACACGCCCGGCCCGGCCGCAGAGCGCAAAAGCCAAACGGCCCGGAAGCTGTGGCTTCCGGACCGTTTGCATCCGCCGTCCGAAGGGACGCCTCCGCCCGATGGCGTCGCCTTCGTCGACCACTGAACGGGAGGCGGGGTCCGCGTGCGATGGGTCGTTTGGACTCATATGCCGCACGTCACAGTGACAGACATATAACAATGAAATATGCTCGGTACATCACATCCGCCCACACCCGGCCACGTCAACGGGGAGGACCCATGTCCGGAGCCGTCCAGATCGATACGAGACCCCTGCCCGCTCGGCGCGCACACCCGGCGAGCCGCCCGGCGCCGCAGCGCATGAACCGCAGCGCGGCCGACCCCGAGGTCCATCAGCGCCGCTGGCGCATCCTGGCCGTGCTGTGCGCCAGCGTCTTCCTCGTCGTGGTGGACAACACGATCGTGAACGTGGCGCTACCGACCCTCTCGCGCCAACTCGGGGCCACGACGAGCCAGCTCCAGTGGGTCGTCGACGCCTACAGCCTGGTGTTTGCGGGCCTGCTGTTGGCCGCCGGGTCGCTCGGTGACCGCTTCGGTCGCAAGGGTGCCCTGCAGGGCGGCATGGTGCTCTTCGGGCTTTTCTCCGGATTGGCCGCACTGGCCTCAACGCCGGCGCAGCTCATCGCCGCCCGGGCGGCCATGGGGGTCGGTGCCGCCCTGGTCTTCCCGGCCACCCTGGCGATTCTGGCCAATGTCTTCACCGACGCTCGCGAGCGGGCGAAGGCCATTGGCGTGTGGACCGGCGTCTCCGGTCTGGCCATCGCGCTCGGACCGGTCACCGGCGGCTGGCTGCTGGAGCACTTCTGGTGGGGCTCGGTGTTCCTGGTGAACGTGCCCTTGGCCGGGCTGGCGGTGCTGATCGGTCGCCGCATGATCCCCGAGTCGGCCGACCCGAACGCACCAGCCCGCCAGGACATCCCTGGTCTGCTCCTGTCGATCGCCGGAATCAGCACCCTGGTCTGGACGATCATCGAGGCGCCCGGCGCCGGTTGGGGTTCGACGCAGACACTGATCGGCTTCGCGGCGGCCGCGGTGATCATCGCCGCGTTCGTGGCCAGGGAGTTGACGGCGGAGATGCCCATGCTCGACGTCCGCATCTTCCGCAACGCCCGCTTCACGGCCGCCAGCATCTCGGTCACGCTGGCCTTCTTCGCCCTCTTCGGGTTCGTCTTCGTGGTCACGCAGTACCTGCAGTTCGTACAGGGCTATTCCACCCTCGAAGCCGGCGTGCGCACGGTGCCCTTCGCCGCGGCGACCGGCATCGCCGCTCCGCTGGCCGCCCTGTTCACCCGGCGCTGGGGCACCAAGCGCGTGGTCGCCACTGGCCTGGCGGCCATGGCGGTGGGGCTGTTGGTTGCCGCGAGCAGCGATGCCGGCACCGGCTACGGCACCATCCTGATCTCGATGCTGATCATGGGCGGCGGGTTGGGGCTCACCACCGCCCCGGCCACCGAGTCCATCATGGGTTCGCTGCCGCGGGAGAAAGCCGGTGTCGGTTCGGCCGTGAACGACACGACCCGGGAGCTGGGCGGCACGCTGGGCGTGGCCCTCATCGGCAGCCTGTTCGCTTCGGCGTATCACGGCAGCCTGGCGAACGGCCTGGCCGGTGTGCCCCTACCGTCGGCGGCCCGTCACGCCGCCGACCAGTCGATCGGAGCGGCCATGGCCGTCGCCGCCCAAGCGCCGGCAGGGCCTCGAGAGACAATTGCCGATGCGGCGCGGACCGCCTTCCTCGCGGGATTCACCCGGGCCGCTGTGGTGGCCGCGGTCGTGGTGGCGGCGGCGGCGGTGGTGGCGCTGCTGTTCCTGCCGGCGCGGGCCGACGAAGTGGCCGAAGTCGAGCAGGGCGAGGTCGAGCCGGGCGAGGTCGAGCCGGGCGAGCTCGCAGTGGCCACGGCGGTCGAAGACGCAGTCCTGGTCGTCGTCGGGAGCGCGGTCAACCCTTGCTGATCACATGAGTGCCCCATGACGCGGCGAAGGGCCCGGGCTTTCGCCCGGGCCCCCGTCGTCCGCCCGCACTTTGGGACCGCCGCACCGTGATCGTGGCGATTCCGCCGAAGATGTGTTCATCAAACCCGGTTCTGGCGCTGAGTGCACTGGGTGGAACTACCCGTCGACACCGTGTGCGGCGGGCTAGCCGGCCGAGCCGGCGAAGCCACCTTTTGCACGTGGCAGCAAGAAGTGCTCCGCGGCGGTACCGTGCATGGTCGCCCGGTGCAGGACTCGGCGCTCCGAGGGTGTGCTTGTTGTGGGGAGCGGGTCGTGCATGGGGGCACCGCGGTCGAGCGCGGCGAGGAGCGGACGGTGACGGGCGACAGACCACGGATCACGATCGGGTTGCCGACCTACAACGGCGAGCGCTACCTGGAGCAGGCCATTGACTCGATTCTCCGGCAGGACTTCGCCGACTTCGAGTTGCTCGTGGCCGACAATGCGTCCCAGGACCGAAGCTCAGCCATCGTGGAAGCGGCGGGTGCTTCGGACCACCGCGTGCGCTATCTCGGCAGCGACCGCAACCGCGGCGCTTCCTGGAACTTCAATCGGGTCGTCGCCGAGGCCAGGGGCGAGTACTTCAAGTGGGTCGCCGATGACGATACCTACGGGCCCGCTTTTCTCTCGTCGTGCGTGAGCGTGCTCGACTCGTCCGCTGACGTCGTCCTTTGTTATGCGCAGGCCATCGAGATCGATGAGCAGGGCCAGGTGATCGAGGAGCGCGGTCCGACGAATGTCGCCGATCTATCGGACCCCGCCGGCCGATTTCGGGCGGTGATGCTCGACGAGATCTACTGCTATGCGATCTTCGGGTTGATGCGTACCGCGGTGTTGCGGTCTACCGGTCTGATCGGTCCATTCGCCCAATCTGACCGAGTGCTGCTGGCCGAGTTGGCCCTGCACGGACGGTTCGTCGAATGTCCCGAGCCGATGTTCCATCACCGCGAGCATCCCGGTCGATCGATGCATGCCTTCGTCGACGATCGAGATCGACTGCGCTGGTTCGACCCCAGTCTGGACGGTTCCCGCACCCTGCCCCGCTGGCGACTCGGCGCCGAATACGCGCGCGCCGTCCAGCGTGCCGGGCGACGACTCCCGCCGAGCACGCGTGTACGGAGCACCTGGCAACTGGTGCCCTGGGGCGTCGCCAATCGGCGAGTGCTCAGCCGAGAGGCCGCGCGGTCGGTCGTGCGTCGAGGTCACGAATTGGTGACCCACCGGAAACCGGCTCCGACCTGATTTCGGGCGCAGGCTCAGCGCTGAAAATAGTCTTCCCAGGCGAGGTGAGAGCGGCAATCCGGCAGGGCCATCCAGGTCGCAAACGCGGTGATCAACGGGTCGACGTGATCAACGCGAGGTCAGCGGTGCCTTCGAACCCCGAGCGCAGTCATGGCAGTAAGGCGCCGCCTTGCGACCCTCACTGGTGACGTAGTGCATGACCGGCTTCCCGCAGTCACACGGATGGACCAGCTCACGGGACCTCGTTGTCTCGTGGCGCATGACACCCTCTTTCTCATGACGATAGTTGACATTACGTCAATCTCTGGAAGAGATCGCTGCAGCGTAGCACTTGTGAAGTAGTGCACAAGCGTTGATTTTCCGCGGGCAGTACATTCCCGCCAGTGCTGGTTCTCATCCTCGGTGGTACGCGTTCTGGAAAATCAGCGGTGGCCGAGCGCATGGCCGCTCGTTTGGATCAGCCTCTGACCTACGTGGCGACGGGCCAGGTCACCGATGAGGACATGGCGGCCCGCGTCGCTCGGCATCGTGCTCGCCGCCCGAGCTCGTGGACGACAGTGGAGGTGGGGGAGGACCTGCCGGATGCTCTGTCGAGGCTGCGGGGTTCTGCGCTGGTCGATGCCTTGGGCACATGGGTGGCGGGCCGGCCCGATTTCGTGGTGGACGAGCAGCGGCTGTGCTCGGCGCTGACCAGGCGCGCCGGCGACACGATCGTCGTTTCCGATGAGGTCGGCATGGGCGTGCACCCCTCGACGGAGATCGGCCGTCTCTTCCGGGACGCCTTGGGCAGCCTCAACACCGCCGTCGCCGAGGTCGCCGACCGCGTGCTGCTGGTGGTGGCCGGACGGGTGCTCGAGCTGGATCGACCCGCCGACGTGCTCGAGTGACCGCAGGTCACCTGCCCTCGTGCCTCCAGTGAGCCGGACGCTGCGGAGCGCCTCTGGGTTCCTGACGGTTGTCGGAGGCTCGGCCGAACCGGTACCGGGTGCACTTCTGTGGTTCGGACCGCTCGGCGCTGCCCTCGGCGCTGCGGTCGGTCTGGTGTGGTGGGGGGCCGCCCAGGTCATGCCAGCTGTGGTGGCCGCCGGGCTGGCGGTGGCAGCCGATCTCCTACTGACGGGCTTTCTGCACCTCGACGGCCTCGCCGATTCGGCGGACGGGCTGCTTCCGCCGTTTCCCCGCGACCGGCGTCTGCAGATCATGAGTCAGCCGGATGTGGGGGCCTTCGGGGTTGGTGCAGTTGTCGTGGTGGTCGGACTGCGCTGGTCGGCCCTGGCCTCGCTCTCCAGCGCCCATCCCGCCTTGGTGGCCGGATTGTGGGCGCTGTCCCGCTCTGCCATGGCGGCCACCCTGGGCGCCGTTCGCTACGCCCGCCCCGGAGGGCTGGCGGAGCACTTCCGCAGTCCCGGCCACGCCCTGGCCTCGGTGGCCGTCGGCCTGCCCCTCGGGTTCGGGCTGGTCGCCTGGGGTGCCGGGTGGCGAGGGCTGGCTGCCGGTGGGGTCGGGTTGGCAGCTGGGGCCGGAGTGGTCCAACTGGCGCGTCGGCGGCTGGGCGGCTTCACCGGTGACGTGCTGGGTGCGGCGGGTCTGGTGGTGGAAACCGTGGGCTTGGTGGCGGTCACGACCCACGGCTGAGCTCGGGGTTCCCTTGTTGGGCGGTGCCGCGGTGCGGCTAGTCCGACCGCTCGTACTGCCAGCCAGTGCTGTGCATCAGAAGCCGGTTGCGGGGTCCGGCTGTGTGCAGCGGCTCCCCGCGATGGGCGGGATCGGGATCCCAGGCGACACTCCGGACATCGCCGGACTGGACGAGTTTCGTCATCCAGAGCACCGGGTGGCGCTGGGCGATGTCCGCCAGGGCCGAGGCCACATCGTCGAACGGGCACAGCTGGTGGAGGGTGATCCACGTCGGCGGGACCAGCTCGATCTCGCCGAGATCCCTCCGTTCGATGGCGGTTGCCGGAGGGATCCACACATGGTCGTCGATCTCCCCGCCGTCGACGGTGACGGCGCCTGGCGGCGCCGCGCCGATGAAGAACCAGGTGTTGAAGCGGCGCGCCACGTCCGCGGGCGGGCACCATCGGGACAGCAACAACAGGTCGTCCGGGGCCAGGACGAGATCGGCCTCTTCCCGGGCTTCGCGCACGGCGGCGGCACGGGCTGCGGCCTCTTCATCCTCGGGACGCTCGGGATGGGCGTCCTCAGGGTCGACGCGTCCACCAGGAAAGACCCAGGCGCCGGCGGCGAAGTTCAAGGTGGAGCTCCGCCGGAGCATAAGCGTCTCGAGCCCGTCGGGCCCATCACGCAAAAGCACGGTGGTGGCCGCAGGCACGCCGTCCGGAATCGCCCATTGGCTCATGGGCCCAGTGAACGTCGGCGAGCTCTGTGGTCGCAAGCTTTGCCTCAGCCGGGCGGTCCGTCACCCCTGCATGCTGGCGATGACCGCTTCGATCTCCGGGATCGACCGCTCGCCGCTGAAGCGCTTGACCACCTTCCCGTTCTTGTCGACGGCCACGAAGAAGGGATAGCCGCTGAGGCCGGCGGCTCGGGCGGCATCGTCGTTCGGCGAGTCGGCCAAGGTGGGCACGCTCCAGTGCTCCTTGGTGAGCCAGGCTGCGGGTGGGTAGTTGCCGCGGGACTGGTCGACGCCGGTGGAGACGGCGAACAGGTCGGCGTTGATCGATGAGCTTTTCTGGTCGATCCAGGATTGCAGCAGGGGGACTTCTCGTTGGCAGTGGGGACACCAGTGGGCGATATAGAAGACCAGCTTGGGACGGCTGCCCCCGGGGGGGATGGTGAGTGGCTGGCCGTTGAGCACCTGGGTGCCGCTCACCTCGGGGAACGGCATGCCGACCGCCGGATCTTTGTCCTCACTCGACAGGATCGGAAGTGGCGTGCCGTTGACGGTGACCGGAGCGGTGACGACGGGGCCACCGCCTCCCGGCGTGGTGGCTGCGGTCTGCACTTGCTGGCTGTTGGAGTCGTTGCTGTTCGTGCTGATCAGGGCCAAGACGATGGCTGCCAGCACGGCCACGCCGACCAGGGCGATGATCCAGCGCGCAGAAGCCGGGCGCGCCGGTGCGGGTCCCGTGCCCGAGGGCGGGCGTTGCCCGGGGCGGCGGGTCCGGGACGAGGTCATCAGACGAGCTCCTGATCTGAGGGGGAATCCGTTGTGGAGTGGTGGCTTGACGACGCGGCGCTCGGCCGTTCGTCGAGCAGGTGCTGGGGCCGTGCGACGGCCAGGAGCGCAATGATCGCGGTGAACCCGCACAGCGCCATCACTGCGAGCGTGACGAAGCCGAACTCCTGGACGGGTGGGATGTTGCAGGGAGCGTCGACCGAGCAGAACGTGCGTTGCTCGGGGAAGCGCTCGAGCTGGATGTGATACGTCGAGATGGCTGCCCCGATGGCCGCGAGCGGGATGGCGTAGCGCCGGATGTCGACGTCTCGGCGGAGGGCGGCGATGCCGAGGATCACCGCGAGGGGGTACATGGCGATGCGCTGGTACCAGCACAGGCGGCAGGGCGGGAAGTTGGCGACCTCGGACAGGTAGAGGCTGCCGAGCGTCGCCACCAGGGCCACGCCCAGCGCCAGCTGGAGGGCGACGGGGCCGAACAGGTCGACCAGGGAGTCCCGCCAGCCGGCGAGGCGGGCCGACCACCGGGCGCCGATGACCACCACGACGGCGACGGCCACGCCGGCCTGGGCCACGACGGCGAGCAT
>JAXDQG010000260.1:0-5706 GCA_034667945.1 Acidimicrobiia bacterium
CATCTACCTGTACGCGGGTGGCAACCAGGCCGACCGGCTGATGCTCGCGCTCTGAGCAAACCCCGAGGTCAAGCGTCCTGGAGCCGCTTGACCAAGCGATGCAGCGGCTCGCGGAAGTCCGCCAGTAAGGGCACCCCGCCCAGGCGCAAGGCCGCGTTGTCGAGTACCGAGTTGGCCGGTCTGGGTGCAGGCCGGGCCGGCTGCAGGTCTGCCGTGGCGATCGGCTCGACCCGCGACGGATCGTCGCCAGCGGCCCGCAGCACTTCGGCCGCGAACTCGTACCACGACACTTCGCCCTGGTTGGTGACGTGATGGATGCCGGGTCGACGGTCGGTGCCCAGGCGCACGAGCATGCCGGCGAGGTCATCGGCGAAAGTGGGGTGTCCGCGTTGATCGTCGACGAAGCGAAGCGGTCCCGGCCCCTCGGCCAGGCGCAACACCGTCTTGACCATGTTCCCGCCGTGGAACCCGCACACCCACGACACCCGGGCGATCGTCCAGGCCGGGTCCATCTCGAGCTCGCCACCGAATTTGCTGCGCCCGTACACCGAGACCGGGGAGGGCGTATCCCATTCCACATACGGAGTGGGCTTCGTGCCGTCGAACACGTAATCGGTGGAGACATAGACCACGTGGGCGCCGACCCGACGGGCCCCATCGGCGACGTAGCGGCTGCCCAGACTGTTGACCTGGTAGGCGTGGTCGGTCTCGGTCTCGCACAGGTCGACGGCCGTGAATGCCCCGGCGTGCAGGATCAGCGCTGGCGCGGTGGAGCAGATGGCACCGAGCACGCTGTCGCGGTCAGTCAAGTCGAAGGCCGGCCGGACTGCCTGAATGACCTCGTGATAGCCGGCGGCCTCGAGCACCGCCACCAGTTCGCGCCCCAGTTGGCCCGCGGCGCCCGTCACCATGACTCTCACGGCAGAGCCGCCCGAGCCTTGAGCGGCTCCCACCACCAGCGGTTCTCCTGGTACCAGCGGACGGTGGCCGCCAGCCCGTCCTCGAACGCCATGGCCGGCTTCCAGCCCAACTCACGCACCTTCGAGCAGTCGACCGAGTAGCGCCGGTCGTGGCCGAGCCGGTCGGCCACGTACTCGATGTAGTTCTCGTCCCGGCCGCACAGCCGCAGCAGGCGGTCGGTCAACTCACGGTTGGGTGCCTCGTTGCCGCCGCCGATGTTGTAGACCTCGCCGACCGTGCCCCGCCGGAAGACGGCGTCGATGCCGGTGCAGTGATCTTCGACGAACAGCCAGTCGCGCACGTTCAGGCCGTCGCCGTAGAGCGGCACCTTGTGACCGTCGAGCAGGTTGGTGACGAACAGCGGGATGACCTTCTCGGGGAACTGGTACGGCCCGTAGTTGTTCGAGGCCCGGGTGACCAGCACGGGCAGGCCATAGGTGGTCACGTAGGACAGCGCGATGAGGTCGGAGCCAGCCTTCGATGCGGAATACGGCGAACGGGGCACGAGCGCGTCGTCCTCGCGAGACGAGCCCTCTTCCACCGAGCCGTAGACCTCGTCGGTGGAGATGTGGAGCAGCCGCTCCACGCCGAGCTGCCGGGCCGTATCGCAGACCACGTTGGTGCCCTGGCAGTTGGTCAGCACGAAGGCGTCCGGATCGATGATCGAGCGGTCGACATGGCTCTCGGCGGCGAAGTGGATCACGCCGTCGCAGCCGGCCATGGCGGCCCGGACCGCATCGCGGTCACGAATGTCGCCCTTGACGAAGACGAAGCGCCAGTCGTCCTCGAGACCCCGCAGGTTGTCCGGGTTTCCGGCGTAGGTGAGCGCATCGAACGCCACCACCTCGTCGTCGGTGGACCGCAGCAGCCATCGAACATGGTTCGAGCCGATGAAGCCGGCGGCGCCGGTCACGAACAACTTCACAGGTTGGACCTCCGGGAGGCTGAGTGGGGGCGGCCGGCACCAGGCATGAGCGGAATCGATCGAGGGTCCAAGGCTCTGCGAAGGTTCGAGCCAGCGACGTCAGGTACGCAGCGGAGCGCGTGGAACCAGGTGCGGCGGGATGGCCGAGCGCTTCGGGTTGCCCTGATCGCGGTTGGAGAGCACCGGATCGGTGATGCCCCAATCGGCCCCGATCTCGGGATCGTCCCAGGCCACGCCGAGCTCGTCGGCCGGGTTGTAGTAGCCGTCGACGAGGTAGGTGATGGTCATGTCGGTGAGGGCGCCGAAGCCGTGGGCGACCCCGGGCGGGATGTACACGCCCCGGTGCGAGAACGAGCCGTCCGCCTGCTCGCCCAGGTCCAACGTCAGCGTCGCCCCGTCGGTGAGTGACCCGATGCGCAGGTCGTGCAGCACCACTCGGGCTCGGCCCCGGGGCACGTACCAGTAGTCGGCCTGGTGCAGGTGATAATGGAGGCCGACGATGCAGCCGGCGACCCGGTCGCCCCGGTTGCCCTGGATCATCTCGCGGCCGGAGGGGATCCATTCGCGCCGGTAGGTCTCGACGAAGAACCCCCGGTCGTCGCCGAAGACCTGCGGGTCGACGAGGTAAACCCCGGAGATCACCGGCGACTCGGTGATGGTGGACATGCTGCTCTGCTACTCCAGCTCGACGATGGAATGGTCGCCCAGCATGAGCCGGGTTGCCTTCGGCATGTGCCCGGAGCGCTCGACGACGGTGGACCGCCCCAACAAGGAATCGGTCAGGCGGGGGATACCGCGTAGGCGGCACATCTCCAGCACCACGGAATGGTCCAGCTCTGACTGCTCGATCGTGCAGCCCCGAGAGATCGAGCTGTAAGGACCCACGTAGCTGTCGACGAGCGTCGTGCCGGCCCCGATGATGGCCGGACCCCGCACCCTGGAGTTCACCAACCGGGCGCCGGGCTCGACCACCACGCGCCCCTCGACCAGCGAGCGTTCGTCGACCTCGCCGTCGACGCGACGCTCCAGCGTGTCGAGCACGAGGCGGTTGCACTCCAGCAGTGGGTCCTTCTTGCCGGTGTCCAGCCACCAGCCCCGCAGGACTTCGTGACGTACCCGATGATCGCTGTCGATCAGCCACTGGATGGCGTCGGTGATCTCGAGCTCGCCCCGACCCGATGGCTCGATGGAGCGCACAGCCTCGTGAATCGTGGTGTCGAAGAGGTAAACGCCGACGAGGGCCAGGTTCGACGGAGGCACCTGTGGCTTCTCGACCAGACGCATGACCTCGCCGGCCGGCGAGATCTCGGCCACCCCGAAAGAGGTCGGGTCTTCCACCGGTGCCAGCAGGATCTGCGCGGAGGGCGGGCGGATACCTCCAGCCAGCGGCAGTGCGTGGCTGGCCTGGCGGTCGGACTCGAAGGAGTCGACGAACTCGACCAGGCCCTGCTGCAACATGTTGTCGCCCAGGTACATGACGAAGTCCTCGTCACCCAGGAAGTCACGGGCGATGAGCACACAGTGGGCCAGGCCCAGCGGCGCATCCTGGGGGATGTACGTCACGTTGATGTCCCACGCAGAGCCGTCACCCACTGCCGCCATGATCTCGGCCCGGGTGTCACCAACCACGATGCCGATGTCCTTGATGCCCGCGTCCCGCATGGCCTCGATCCCGTAGAACAGGATCGGCTTGTTGGCGATGGGAACGAGCTGCTTGGCGCTGGTGTGGGTGATGGGCCGCAGGCGCGTGCCTGCCCCGCCGCTGAGTATCAGGCCCTTCACAAGGGGCTCATGCTAACCCGGTTGGAATGTCGGAATGCTGATCCGGAGCACTCCGGGGTTGAAGTGTCAGCCTGCGGCCGGACGCTCCTTGACGTGTGGCATGCAGAGCCCGTCGAGCTCGGCTATCTGGATGCGGTCCCGGTTCTCCCAGGTCACCTGATTGTCCGGGTCCGGCCGAAGCTTGAACTCGCGGAACGTCATGTCCAGCGCATCGAAGGCCAGGATGCGGCCGCGAAGCGCGTCTCCCAGGCCGAGGATCAGCTTGATGGCCTCGAGCGCTTGAATCGAACCGATGATGCCCGGCAGCACGCCCAGCACCCCGGCTTCGGCGCACGAGGGCGCAAACTCGGCCGGTGGCGGCTGGGGCAGCAGGTCGCGATAGGTCGGACCGTTGCGGGGATCGAAGACCGTGACCTGGCCCTCGAAGCGGAAGATCGAGCCGTGCACCACCGGGATGCCGAGCTTCACCGAGGCGTCGTTCAGCAGGTAGCGGGAGGGGAAGTTGTCGGCACCGTCGACGACGACATCGAAGTCCTTGAGGATCTCCATGACGTTGTCGGCGCCCAGGCGGACGTCGTAGGTCACCACGTTGACGTCGGGGTTGAGCTGGGTGAGCGTCTTCTTGGCGGAGTCGACCTTGCGCTCGCCGATCCGGTCGACGTTGTGAAGGATCTGCCGCTGCAGGTTCGAGTCGTCGACGACATCCATGTCGATGATGCCGATGGTGCCGACACCGGCGGCAGCCAGGTACAGCGCGGCGGGCGACCCGAGGCCACCGGCCCCCAGCAAGAGGACCCGGGCGCCCAGGAGCTTGAGCTGGCCCTCGACTCCCACCTCGGGCAGGAGGAGATGGCGCTGATAGCGGTTGCGCTGCACCGGTCCGAGGACCGGCGGGACGGCCCACTCACGGCCCTCGTCCTTCCAGGCGCCGAACCCGCCGGCCATGGACACGACGTCGCTGTAGCCGAGCTCCTCGAGCGTCTTGGCTGCGAAGGCGGAGCGCACACCACCGGCGCAGTGGACGATGATCGACGTGTCCTTGTCGGGCACGCGATTCTCGATCTGGCTCTCCAGGTTGCCCCGGGCGATGTGCAGGGCGCCGGGGATGGCGCCCTGCTCGTACTCGTCCGGCTCGCGAACGTCGAGCACCAGCGCGTCGCCCTGCCGACGGCGCTCGTCGGCGGCGGCGGTGTCGATCTCACGTATCCCCGCCTTGGTCTGGGCGAGAAGCTCACGGAAACTGGGCATGGGGAACTCCTGCGGTGCGACCCGGCGTGCGGCCGTAAACCCTATCAGCGTGGTCAACATTGAGCCCCGGGCCGGCATTCCCCGTGTGCCGGTCGGAGGTCGCTCGGCAATGCACTCGTCCACTCCCAACCACAGGGCATGCAGCTGCTTAGCTGTTGCGCCATGGTCCGATTCCAGCTGCGATCAGTGGCCCGCCGCCTCCCGGTGCTATCGGCCTACGAGCGGCGCCTCGCCGAGCTCACCGCCGAGATCGAGCGGTTCGCAGCCGAAAGGAGCCGCACGTGGCGCTTCCGTCCGCCGGGCCACTACTACTCCCCCGAGCCCGATCTCGAGCGGCTTCGTGCCCGAAGAGACCGACTGTTCACCAGCGATGCCACGCAGGTCGCCGGCATCGACCTCTCCTGGGAAGCCCAGTTGCAGCTGCTCGACGAGTTGGCCCCGCTGGCGGCCGACGTACCATTCGAGGACCGGGCCCGGCCCGATCTGCGCTACCGCTTCGACAACGATGCGTACGCCTACAGCGATGGGCTGTTCCTCCACCTGATGTTGCGCTGGCTGCAGCCGAAGCGGTTCATCGAGGTGGGCTCGGGCCACTCCTCCGCGTGCGCCCTCGATACCACCGAGCGCTTCTTGGGCAACGCCACCCGCTGCACCTTCATCGAGCCCTATGACGAGTTGCTCCGCTCCTTGCTGAGGCCCGGCGACGAGGAACGGGTGGAGATCCTGAGCCAAGCCGTACAGGACGTGCCGGTCGAGCGCTTCGAGGAACTCGAGCATGGGGACCTGCTGCT
>JAXDQG010000261.1:0-6049 GCA_034667945.1 Acidimicrobiia bacterium
GTGGCCGAGGTGCTTCCCCATGCAGGACCGCGCGGTCGGCAGTCGCCCGACGGCTGGCGCGGCCAGCTGATCGCGGTCACCGGCCCAGGCGGCACCGGCGCTTCAGTCATGGCCATGGCGCTTTCCCAGGCCCTGGGCGACGATGCTCGGAACGCCGGCCACGTCCTGCTGGCCGACTTCGCGCTTCACGCCGACCAGGGGATGCTGCACGGCTCGCCCGATGTGGTGCCAGGCGTGAGTGAGCTGGTGGAGGCACACCGCACCGGTAATCCGGACGCCGCGGCGGTCAGGTCCAACACCTTCGACGTCGCAGAACGGGGATACCAGCTGCTCCTCGGACTGCGTCGCCGTCGACACTGGGCCGCCCTCCGACCGCGGGCGGTGGAAGCAGCCGTCGCGAGTCTGCTGCAGACCTACCGCCACGTCGTGGCAGATGTCGACGCCGATCTCGACGGCGACCGGGAATGCGGTTCGATCGAGGTCGAGGAGCGCAACGCGCTGGCGCGAACCACCATCGCCCGGGCCGACGCGGTCATCGTCGTCGGTCTGCCGACCCTCAAGGGGCTGCACGGCTTGCTGCGCTGCCTCGCCGATCTCGTGGACTTCGGCGTGGCGCCTCCCCGCTTGGTGCCGGTCGTGAACCAGGCGCCTCGCTCCCCTCGGGCCCGGGCGGAGTTGGCCAAGGCCTTTGCGTCGTTGGCGTCGGGCTTCGTCGACCCGGCAGCGCTCTCCAGCCCGGTGCCTGTGCCTACGCAACGGCGCTGGGAGGAGGCCTTGCGGGACGGCGTCCGTGTCCCTGACGGACCGGGGCGACTTCTTCTGGGCGCAGTCGACGCCGTTGTGGGCCGTACGCCCAGCAGGCCGCGGGCGGACGAGCCGGTTGCAATCCAGCCCGGCACCCTCGGCGCATATTGGGACGATCGGGCAGTCAGTTGAGCGGAGCAGGGAGTTTCTCGAAAGCGATGAGTTTGTCGAAAATCGATCACCCGAGAAAAAGGCTCGATGCCAACCACTGAGGAGAACCTGTCACCCCTGGCGACCGTGGAACGTCGGGTGCAGCAGCGAGCCGCCGAAGTCGCGCTCGACATGGACGCACCCGGCGCCGAGCAGCGTCTACGTCAGCTCATCGAGCGCGAGATCGAGGGCTGGACGCTCGAGCAGCGACGCGGCACGGCCACGCTTCCCCTGGCCGACCCCGTTACCGTCGCCGAGCGGGCGTTCCGGAACCTCGCCGGCTACGGCCCTTTGCAGCCGCTCCTCGACGACGACGATGTCTGGGAGATCATGGTGAACGGGCCTGCGCAGATCTTCGTCAAGCGACACAGCGGGCCCGGGGGCTACCACACCGAGACCTTCCACGACGATGAGCACGTCACGCGGACGCTGACGAAACTGTTGGCCGACTCCGCCACCGCGCATCGGAAGCTCGATCCGGCGGAGGGCCTCCAGGACGCCCAGCTGCGCACCGGCGCCAGACTGCACATCGTCCACGGTGACATCGGCCGGGGCGGTCACCTGCTGATCAACATTCGAAAGTTCACCGGCGTTGCCTTCAAGTCGCTGCGTGAGCTGGTCGAACGCGGCATGCTGAGCCGTCAGGTCGCCGACTTCCTGGCGGCGGCCGTGCGGGCCCGGCTCTCGATTGTGTTCGCCGGCGCACCCGGCTCCGGCAAGACGACGCTGCTGTCGTGCTGTTGCGCCGAGCTCGATCCCAGCCTGCGGGCCGTGGTCGCGGAAGAGGTGTTCGAAGCGGACGTCCCCGTGGCCAATGTGGCCTCGATGCAGACCCGGCCGGCGCGCAGCGACCGGGCCGAGGTGGATCTCCGGCGGCTCGTTGCCGGCTTCCTCCGCATGGCGCCCGATGTGGCCATCGTCGGCGAGGTTCGTGATCGAGAGGCCTTGCCGCTCCTCCTGACCTTGTCCTCCGGCGTGAAGGGCTATACGACCATCCACGCCGGCTCGGCACGGCAGGCCTTGACCCGCCTGCGCTTCATCTGCCAGCTTGCCGAGGTCAGCAACGAGCTGCCGCTTTCGGCGCTCAACACGCTGGTCAGCGAATCGGTCGACCTGGTCGTCCACTGCGGCCGCGGCCCGAGCGGTCCTCGCGTGAACGAGGTGGTGGCCGTCGAAGACCTCGCCGGCGGGCCGGAGGCCAGCCAGTTCACGGTCACCGAGCTGTTCGGTCGCTCGGGTCCCGATGCACCGCTTGCCTGGACCGGCCAACTCCCCACGCGGGCCAGCCAGCAGTTCCGCCACGCCGGGCTCGATCTCCGGCAACTCCTCGATTCGGCGGCGCAGGTCGCGCCCATCGCCAGGATGGCGTCGTGACGGCCCTCCTGCTCGCGCTCCTCGCTGCCGCCGGTAGCCATTTCCTCGTCAGCGCCGTGCTCGGCGGTCGGCGACATCTGCTGCCGCAGCGACGAACCGACCGACAAAGATTCACCTTGTTGCGACGCGCCCGGGACTGGCTGATCCAGGCCGGCCTGGTCGATGTGCGACTCTCCGAGTTCGCTGTCGTGAGCGGGGCGCTCTTCGCGGTCACGCTTGTCGTTGGCTGGGTCTTCCTCGGCGGTTTGGTGCCGGCCCTCGCCCTCGGTGCAGCGGCCGCGACTGCGCCGTTCCAGCTGTACCGAGCTCGACGGGCGGCTCGCCTGTCTCGGGCGCAGGAGTCCTGGCCTCGGCTCATCGAGGAGATCCGAATCCACACGCTCTCCCTCGGTCGATCGGTGCCGCAAGCCGTGTTCGAGGCTGGGCTGCGGGCACCGGCCGAGCTCCGACCAGCGTTCGAAGCGGCCCACCGTGAGTGGCTGCTGTCGGTGGATTTCGCCCGAACGCTCGACATCCTGCGCGCCCAGCTGGCGGACCCCACTGCAGACGCCGCCTGTGAGACGTTGCTGGTTGCCCACGAAGTCGGCGGGACCGACCTGGGTCGACGGCTCGAGGCCTTGGCCGAGGACCGACTGCAGGATGCCCTCGGTCGCAAGGACGCCCACGCCAAGCAGGCCGGTGTTCGCTTCGCCCGCCGATTCGTGCTCGTCGTGCCGGCTGGTATGACGCTTGCCGGAAGCCTCATCGGCACCGGCCGCGCGGCCTACGCGTCGACCACGGGCCAGATCGTGGTGCTGGCGGCTGTGGCCCTGGTGGCCGGCTGTTGGGTATGGGCGGGGCGCTATCTCCGGCTGCCCGAAGCCCAGCGGGTGTTCAGAGCGCCGTTCGTCTCCGGTGGCCCGCTGACGGGTTCCGTCGCCGCTGGCCCAGACGATGGCGCCGGCTCGCTCGCTCACCGGCCGCAGGCGGCAGGACCGATCGCCGGCCTCAACCCGGCAGGTGCTCGATGAACCCCCTGCTCGCCGTGCTCGCCGGCATCGCCTGGGTGGGCTTGACCTTGCTCCTGTCCCAGCTTCGCTGGTTCCGGCGGCCTGGCCTGACCTCCCGCTTGGCGCTGTTTGCACCGGGACAGCAAGCCACGAACGCCGGCCCCTCCGGGCTCGTCTCCCTGGGCTCGTTCCGCGAGGTGATCGGACCGCTGGCCCGAACGGCTGGTGAACGTTTGACCAGGTTGTTCGGAGTGGCCGAGCAGCTGGAGGTCCGCCTTCGCCGTATCGACTCACCGCTCGATCCCACGGCGTTCCGGATTCGCCAGCTCGGCTGGGCCGGCGTGGCCGGCGCCCTGATGCTCGTATTCGGACTGCTGTTGCCGCTTCCACCGGTTGTCGTGCTGGTGGCCGTCGTGGCCGCGCCGCTCCTGGCGTTCCTGGCGCTCGAGCAGTCGGTGATCACCGCCTCGAATCGTCGACGTGAACGCATCTTCACCGAGCTTCCGGTGGTGACCGAACAGCTCGGCATGTTGCTCGGCGCCGGTTTCTCCCTCGGGGCCGCGCTCACCCGCCTGGCCGAGCGAGGCACCGGCGTCTGCAAAGACGACCTGCGAAAGGTCGGCAACCGCATTCGCCAGGGGCTCGACGTCACCGAAGCCCTGCGCGAGTGGGCGGAGCTGGCCGACATCGATGAGCTCCACCGGCTCGTCAACGTGCTGGCGCTCAACCAGGAGGCCGGAGACATGGGCCGGCTGATCAGCGAAGAGGCCCGGGCCATGCGCCGGGAAGCCCAGCGTCGCACGATCGAGTTGGTGGAGCGGCGCTCACAGATGGTGTGGATCCCCGTGACCGTGGCGACCCTCGTGCCTGGCGTGATGCTCATGGCTGTTCCGTTCATCGGCGCCATGCAGAGCTGGTCGACACTCTGAACCTGCCGGGGCCGAGCTGTTGGCTACTCGGCTGGTAACCGCCCCACCTTTCCCTCCTCCGTTCTCGGTGCTTCTCGACGCGCCGTTGTCCAGTGACCGACTTCAACGAAAGGCAATCTCGTGAACAACCCCAGCTCGCAAGACAACATGGTTCGAGGCGGCGACCCCGAGGGCGCCCGCTCAGCCGGCTCGAGCAGACTTCGCCGGCTGGTGCACCGGCTCCGCCGGGATGAGCGCGGCGAGGGCGTTATCTCGGCCGCGATTGCCGTCCTCGTGATGGCATTCATCGGCGTCGGGGCCTTCGTCGCCTACAAGGCGATCATGGGCGACGTCACTAAGAAGACGCAGGACTGCGTCAGCGCCTACGTCTCCGATGCAGGCCAATGCGGCAACGCCTGAGCGGCTTGTCAATCGGCGGCGGGCCCTCAGCTGCCGCCGAAACGGGCGCCGGTCAACTTTCCAGCGTGTTCGGTCTTGTCTTCTTCTTCGGTTTGTTGCTGACCACGAGCCAGGTGCTGCTCAGCCTGCATAGAGCTTCGGCAGTGCAGGCCGCCGCCAGCGACGCCGCTCACGCCAGCGCCCAGGCGACTGCCGGTTCGGGCGGGAGATCGTGCACCGAAGCCGTCGTGGAGCAGGCTTCGATCCGCGCCGAGATGCTCCTCGGCGAACACGTGTCGACCGAGGTGTCCTGCCTCGGTGCCGACGTGCTGCGGGTGACCGTGCGAGCCCCCGGCGTCGCCCTCGGTGCCATGTTTGGCCAAGGGGCCATCCAGCGCTCGGCCGAGGTGCGCGTCGAGACCACGGGCCGGCCCGCATGACGGGCCGGCGTTCACGGCCCGGGTCACCCCTCGATCGGGGGGGGACGCCGAGGCGGGCACGAAAAGAGGCCGGCTTCGTGGGCGGCGTGGAGATGCTGCCACTCGGCATCCTCATCTTCGCCGTCGGCGCGCTCGTCGTGCTCAACCTCTGGGCACTGGTAGACGCCAAGCTGGCGGTGTCCAGCGCTTCTCGAGAAGCGATACGAACCATGTCGGAATCGTCTGCGGTCGAGAGCGGCATGGTGAGCGGGGATGCGGCCGCCCGCCGGGTCATCTCCGAAGGCGGCCGCAACCTCGAGCGCTTCGCCATGAGCTGGACCACAGCGGACGGCAGCGCTGACGCTCGTGAGCTTTCTCGCTGCCTTCGCCTGGTCGCCCGAGCGTCATACCGCGTGCCTGCAGTGGCAGTCCCTTGGGTCGGCGCGCTCGGGTCGGTCGAGGTCACCGCCGCTTCGTCCGAGCTGGTCGATCCCTATCGCGACGGCCTACCCGGAGTGGCTTGTGCGGCCTGATCCCTCCGGCGGAGCGAGAATGCGGGGCGAGCGGGGCAGCGCAGTGTTGTTGTTGCCCGCCGGCTTCGTCGCGCTGCTGGTTCTGGCCGCCATCGCAGTCGACCAGTCACGACTGTTCGCCGCCCGACGGCAACTACTTGACGTGGCCGCATCGGCCGCCAACGATGCGGTAGCCGCCTCCCTCGACGAGTCGGCCTACCGGCGAGGCGAAGGCGCAGCCTTGGCAGCAGTCCGAGCGTCCTCCGAGGTGCGGGCCTCACTGGCGGCCCACGGCCTGGCCGACCGGGTGCGGTCCCAAGTGTCATTGCGGGAGGGGCCGGCCGGTCCCGAGGTCATCGTCCGGCTCGAGTCCGACGAGCCCACCGTCTTCGCGCGATTGGCCCCAGGCGGTTACGGAACGACTGCCATTCGAGTCACCGCTTCGGCTACTTTCGTTATCTTCTGATATAAGTCATGTCCATCTGTGGACGAAG
>JAXDQG010000262.1:0-6660 GCA_034667945.1 Acidimicrobiia bacterium
CTGACAGCTACAACCACAGCTGGGACAGCCACGACCTGAGCCACACCATCGACGACAGCTACAACACCCACGGCGGCTGGGACCTTTCCCACGGCCACGCCTGAGCATCAGCAACAGCAATCACCACCTGAACAACAACCACCACACTTCGGCCGGGGCCTCGCACCCCGGCCGAAGCGCGTCCGCAGCGCTGATCACGTGATGAACCAGCCTGCGCTGGGCGAACCCCGTCTCAGCTCAGGCGATACAAGCGGAACTGGGGGTGGTCGACGTCCAGCACATCGACCCGCGAGAACCCCGCCTCGCTCGCATAGCGACGCATCGTGTCGGCCCGCATCACGGTGCCGGTGCCGGCCCCGCCGTCCTGCAAGCTCACCGCCAGGCAATGGAGCGTGCTGAAGCTGTAGAAGAAGCGCTCCATCTCTGTCGCAGGGATGGCGAAAGACTCGGCCGTTCGCTCGTCGACCACCAGCGCGGTACCGGTCGACCCGACAAGCTGCTTCATCGATCGCAGCACGCCGACCGGGTCGGGAACGTCGTGCAACATCTCGATCGCCATCACCAGGTCGTACTCGCCGACCCGCGTTTCGCTGGCGACATCCAGAACCTCGAAGTGGACGCGGTCGTGCACGCCGGCCGACACCGCATGGGCCCGTGCGACGGTGATGGAGGCCTCGTCGAGGTCGTAGCCGTCGACCGTGGTGTTCGGGTAGGCGGCGGCGATGGTGACCGCGGCCAGTCCTTCCCCGCAGCCCAGTTCAGCGACCCGTACCGGCTCGCCCGCAGTCAGCTTGGCTTGCAACTCCGGGAGCGCCGGCAGCCAGTTCTGTGTGAGGTGGTTCACGAAGACCGGCCGGGTGAAGGCCGCTTGGAGATCGTGCAGGTCGAAGAGTCCGAAGGCGGCGCCCCTGCCGGTACGGAACTCCTCGACCATGATCTCGAGGGCTTTGCCGACCCAGGGGACAACCGCGCTGCACGGCTTCATGCAGGCCTCGCTGTCATCGTCGATGAGCACGTGGGCGTGGGCGTCGGGCAGCTTGAACCGGCGTTTCTGCTCGGCGGCGTCCGTCTGCTCGGCGGCGTCCGCCTGTTCGGCCTCGACCTCCACCTCGACGACGCCGGCAACGGCTTGTTGCTCGAGCCACTCGCGGGCGTAGCGCTCGGCAATGCCGGTGGACAACGCCAGCTCCGCCGGCGTCGTGAAGCCTGCGCCGGCAAGGGCTTCGTAGAGCCCCAGCCGGACGCCCAATTCAACGTTGGCCAGTTCCATGGTGGCCAGGCAGGCCGCGAACAGGTCGCCCGCCAATGCCTCCGCCTTGGCCTCATCCTCGGGCTGCAAGACGATCCTGCCCATGATCCACCTCCGGATCGACATCCGTTCCCGCTTGGGAGACGGGTAGTTCAACCAATACCCCGGCGAAGAGGCCGCGCGGATAGAGCCTCTGTGATGCTCCCGCCCAAATGCCAGCGGCCGTGAGCAAACAGCCGACTTTCCCGGCGACGGTTCCCCTTTGGGTGATAGAGCTTGCCCGGGTCAACCGTCGGGGACCTCCCGACCCGCCACCGCGGCGAGGTCGGATCCACTCGGACCCCTCCGCGGCGAGAAAGCCGCCAAGGGTCTGTCGTCGCGAGCCAGGTGAGGATCGATGAAGACATTGGTGGTCGGGGGGACCGGTCCGACGGGGCCGTTCATCGTGAACGGCCTCAGGGAACGCGGCCATCACGTGACGATCTTCCATCGAGGAACGCACGAGGTGCCTGAGATCCCCGACGACGTGGCGCACATCCACGGCGATCCACATTTCCTCGAAACCATCGAGGAGGCGTTGGCCGGCCATACGTTCGACCAGGTGATCGCCACCTATGGCCGCATCCGCCTCATCGCCGAGGCATTGCGGGGCAAGACAGGACGTTTCATCTCCATCGGAGGCATTGCGCTGTACCGGGGGTTCGCGAATCCCCGGCTGCTGAAGCCGGTTGGCGTCACCAACCCGATTCGCGAATCAGCGCCGCTGGTCGCCGATGAGAGCGAGGACCGCTTCGGCTACCTCATCGCCCGCACCGAGGCCGACGTCTTCGAGCACCATCCCAACGCGACGGTCTTCCGCTATCCCTATGTCTACGGCCCCTATCAGCTCGTTCCCCGCGAGTGGTGTGTGGTGCGGCGCATTCTCGATGGGCGGCGCCGGATCATCGTGCCCGATGGGGGTATGAGCCTCTCCACACACGGGTGGGCCGGCAATCTGGCGCACTCCGTGCTCCTGGCGGTCGACAACCCCGACGCGGCGGCGGGTAAGTCGTACAACTGCGGCGACATGGACCAGTTGAGCATCCGCCAACTCGTGGATGTGATTGCCGGGGCGCTCGGCGCCTCCATCGAGCAGGTATCGCTGCCGGGCGCAGTGGCCGGGCCGGCAAGGACGCTCACGCTCGGAGGGCGACATCACCAGCTGATGGATCTGGCCGCGATCCGCGCAGATCTGGGCTACGACGACGTGCTCCCTGCCGTGGATGCCGTGGCCGAAACCGCACGCTGGTATGCGGACAACCGGCCGGAGCCAGGCGGCGAGATCGAGCAACGGCTCGGGGATCCTTTCGACTACGAGGCCGAGGACCACTTGATGGAGGCGGCGGATCAGGCGATGGAGCTGCTGAGGCGCGCAGCTGCCGAACCGGTCGCTACCCGGGCCCGCGAGACGGCCGTCCATGACGGGCTCGGGCCAGAAGGCCGACGCCGGCCGCATCCCTACGCGCACCCGAAGAACGCCAACGAGCTGCGAGACCATCGGGGCCGATGAGGTGAAGATCGGCGCGCAGTACCAGGGTGACGAGCGCGGACCGAAGATCTTCGCCCGCGCCGCCGAGGATGCCGGGTTCGACTCGGTGTTCTGTGGCGACCACGTCGGCCATTACGTCGACGGCATTGCGACGCTCGGCTGTTTCGCCGGGGCGACCGAGCGGATCACCATCGGGGTGAACTTGCTGGTCGTTCCGTATCGGCCGGCTGCCGTGGTGGCCAAGGCCCTGGCGACCATCGCCCACGTCGCCCCCGGAAGGGTCATCGCCGGCTTTGGTGTGGGCGGTGAGTTCCCGGGCGAGTACCAGGCAGTGGGCGCAGACCTGCGGACCAGGGGAGCGTTCACCGACGAAGCCCTCGATGTGGTCACCCGCTTGTGGACCGGCGAGCCCGTCTCGTACGCGGGTCGTTGGCATCGCTTCGAGGCGTTCCAGCTCGAGCCACCGCCGTCGCCCGCTCCAGAAATCTGGATCGGCGGACGTTCCGAGGCCGCCATGCGGCGCGCCGTCCGCTTTGGCGCGGGCTATGTGCCCTACCTGGTCAGCCCGGAGCAGCTGGCTCGTCGGCGGGCCCAGCTCGTGAACCTGGCCTCTTCGATGCGCGCCGCCTCGGAGACGAACGGGGCTCTGGGGTCGTTCACGCTGGCTTGTCTGGTCACCTTCATCCCGGCGCCGAGCGTGGACGACGCGGTCGAAGTGGGGCTGCGCAGCCTCCGACTCTCGGGCCTGACGCCCGAGTCGGTGCGCTCGCAGTTTCTCCTCGGCGACGACGAGTCGGTACTGAGCCGGCTGCAGGCCTATGTCGATGCTGGCGCCGACCACCTGATCGTGGGCTGCATCCCGGGCGACGGGCGCGACGTCGACGAGTTCTTCGGCGCTTGCCGACGGCTGCTGCCATCCATTCGGGAGCTTCGTCCCGGCCACTGACGGGTGCCCGGCGATCCGGTGCGTCCGGTGCGGCGACCCGCTGACCCGGAAGTCGCCGGACTCCGCGCGCAGCGCCTAGCTGTTCAGCGGGCCGGCCGGACGACTCGACCGGGGCGCGCTCCGGTGTCGGCGTCGTGTTCGCGGACGGCCACGCCACTGACGATGGTGGCCACGTAGCCGCTGGACAACTGCAAGAAGCGCTTCCCACCGGCTGGCAGGTCGGCTCGCAGACGGGGCACGTCGATGTGCAGTCGCTCCAGGTCCACGATGTTCACGTCCGCCCGCTGGCCGACCTGCAGCGTGCCCCGGTCGGTGAAGCCGTAGAGCCGCGCCGGGGCGCTGGTGGCCTTGGCCACGACGACCTCGATCGGCAGTCTCTCGCCCCGGCTGCGGTCGCGCACCCAGTGGGTGAGGTGGAACGTCGGGTTCGACATGTCACAGATGAAGTTGACGTGCGCGCCGGCGTCGGACAGGCCGGAGACCGTATTGGGATCGAGCAGCATCTCGCGGCAGGCGTCGAGGTTGCCGTCCACGTAGTTGGCTCCGAACACCACACCGACCGCAGTGCCGTCGTCGCCGAGCAGGAAGTCGTAGAGGTACTCGAGAACGTCGCGGCCCTCGGCCTTCGCCCGGGCCGCCAACGCCTGGTCGAGCGTGGGCTCGTAGTCGAGCGGGTCGGTCAAGGCGAAGGTCAGGTCCAGGCTCTTGTGGAACAGCGATGGCAGTGCGTTCTCCATCGAGCCGGGGCGCTCGTCGCGAACATCAGTCTCGCTCAGGATGGCTGCCTTCACCTCCGCCTTTCGCAACTCGTTGACGAGTTGCGGCATGGGGAGGCCTTTGAGGCGCAGGAACGTCGGGCGCTGCATGAAGAGGTGGTAGCCGCGCAGGGTGGTGAGGACGGTGCCACCCCGAGGGGCGATCATCGGGTGGAGGTTGGCACCGAGGGCGTTCTCTTCGGCCGAGATCTCGAGGGCTCGGCGCCAGCTGTCGGTCGGCTGGTCCACCTGGAAGGTGGAGAAGGTGAACCGCAGCCCCGTTTCGCGCGACATCCGCCCGAACATGCGGACCTCTTCGGCCATGGTCGCCTGCTCGCGCTTGGGGCCCATGTACTCGCCGACCGCGCTCGCCGGGATGGCCTGGAAAACTGCCCCGCCGCCCTGGCGGATGGCGCGGGCGATGGCCGCCAGTTCCTCCTCCGGCGCGAAGGTCCCCGGCACGGCGTAGCCGGACATCGCCCGGTGGCCACGGATGCGAGAGGTGGAGAAGCCGGCGGCGCCAGCGGCGACTGCCTCCTCGACCAGCTTGCTCATGGCCGCCAGGTCTTCGGCGCTGCAGCCCTTCTCGCGGACGGCTCGGTCGCCCATCACGTAGAAGCGGAGGGCGCCGTGCGCCAGTTGAGCTGCGACATCGACGGTCCACTGGCGACGATCGAGGAATTCGAGGTACTCGGGGAAGGACTCCCACTCGCCCCACGGCATGCCTTCGTAGAGGGCGGTGCCCGGGATGTCTTCGACGCCTTCCATGAGGTCGATCAGGTCTTGGACCCCGCCTGGTGGGGCGGGGGCGAACCCGACGCCGCAGTTGCCCATGACGATTGTGGTCACGCCGTTGGCGCTGGAGCCTTCCAGCTGGTCGTCCCAGGTGACTTGCCCGTCGTAATGGGTGTGGGCGTCAACCCAGCCCGGGGCGACGATCGCGCCATCAGCGTCGATGGTCCGGCGCGTCGGGCCGTCCACCCGGCCGATCTCGGTGATCCGGCCGTCGGTGATGGCCACATCGCCGGTGAAGGGCTTGGCGCCGGTGCCGTCGACGATCGTGCCCGCCTTGATGACCGTGTCGAACATTCGTCCACTCCTCGGGTTCGCTCGGCGCACGCTAGGCGATCAACCAACTGGTTGACATTTCCGCGCTGCGCTGTGGATTCGACGTTCGGCGGCCCTCGCGTTCGGTCAGGAGATTCGGTCAGGCCTTGATCGCCTGCTGGCCAGCGTCGAAGACGAAGCCTTCGTAGCCCTTGGCCACGACCTCTTCGCACTTGGCCCGGTAGGGCCCGACGAAGCCGAAGTAGGGCATGAACACCCTCGGCTTTCCAGGGATGTTCGCGCCCATGTACCAGGTGTTGGCTGTTTCGAAGAGCGTGGGCGCCACGAGTTCGGCATTGTGCGCCACCCAAGCGTCCTCGGCCTCCTTTGTGGGCTCAATGGTTTGCGCGCCCCGCTCCCGCATGTCACCGATGATCCTGGCGATGAGGTCGCCATGCTGCTCGATCGAAACCGGCATGTTCGAGAGAACTGAGGGGCTCTGGGGACCGGTGATGGTGAAAAGGTTGGGGAATCCTGCGCTGGTCAAGCCGAGATAGGTACGCGGACCGTCATCCCACTTCTCACGCAAGAGGCGCCCGCCACGGCCCCGGATGTCGATGCGGTTCAGCGGCCCGGTCATGGCGTCAAAGCCGGTTGCGTAGACGATGGCGTCCAGCTCGTACTCGGTGCCGTCCTGCAGCCTGATGCCGCCGGGGGTCATTTCGGCAATCGGGTTGGACTTGACGTCGACGAGATGGACATGAGGCTCGTTGAAGGTCTCGAAGTATCCGGAGTCGAGTGGCACGCGCTTGACCCCGAAGGGGTAGCCCGTCGGCGTCAGTAGCTTGGCGGTCACGGGATCGTGCACCTTCTCCAGGATTCGTTCGCGGAGGAATTCCCGCACTTTGGCGTTGGCCTCGTCGCTGAACAGGATGTCGACGTAGCAGCCGACCCAGATTCCGAAGCCCCCCTTGTCCCACCGGGTCATGAGCTCGTGGCGGATCTCCTCGTCGGTGGACTCCAGTGCGCCTTTCTCGAGCGGCAACATCTCGAAACCGAACGGCGAGCTCTGGATGCGCTCTCGGATCCCGGCCCAATCCTGCAGCCGGGCCTTCTTCACGTCGTCGGCCACCGG
>JAXDQG010000263.1:0-2956 GCA_034667945.1 Acidimicrobiia bacterium
GGGCACCTCCCGGGTGGCGCCCGTGCCCGCGACGTTCTGGCTCGGCACGGGCTGGCGGCGACTCGCCGGGGTCCTGGTTCTGGCCCTGCTGATCGTGCCCACGGTGTTCATCGTGCTGGCCGCGACCGGTCAATGAGGGCCCGGGGCCGGTAACGGCTCACCCAACGACGACGGCGGCCGCCTCGCGAAGCTGCGCCAGCGACGGATAGGGCGCGCTCACGACGGCGATGTAGCGCCCCACTCCGGCCTGCTCGAGCCGTCGACCACCGGCGGACCCGTCGGCGAACCGGCGGGGATCGAGCCCGCCGAAAGCCGTCATGAGGAAGTGTTCGCCGCCGCGACCGGAGGCGACATGGGCTTGGCGGGCGATCTCGGCCAGCTCGCCGAGCCCGGGTAGCGACGAGGTGGTGTTGAACCCGTCGCCCACCTCACCGGCCAACTGGGCCATCTTCGGCCCGAATCCCCCCACGATGATGGGCGGCGCCGGGCGCGGCCGCAGGAATCCGTGTGCACCCCCGGACGTGCCCGACCACACCTCGCGCACCGTGCCCACGGCCTCGCGCACCTGCTTGCGTCGCTGCACATCGCGAGGGCTGTCCATGCCGAGGAAACGGTGCTCGGCACCATAGGGCGTGTCAGCGCCACCGCCAGCGCCGATGCCGAGCAGCAAGCGGCCGCCTGATACCTCCTGCAAGGTGGCCGCCATTGTGCCCAGCACGCCGGGCCGACGGCTGGCGACGTTGAGCACCAGCGGTCCCAACGTCACCCGTGAGGTCACCGCCGCCAAGGCGGACAGGATCGTCCAGGACTCGAGCACCCGATCCTCGCCGTGCACCGATCCGGCCAGGTGGTCCCAAGTCCACAGGCCGTCGATGCCGGCCTCCTCGGCATCGCCCGCGCAACGGCGGATGTCCTCCCACGACGTGCCGAACGGGTCGAGCAACAGATCGAGCTTCATCGGGCTATCTCCTGGCTGGCCGCTACCTCGTGGCTGGGCGCTACCTCGTGGCTGGATCGCTCAGTGCCAGACCAGCGGCCTCGCCCGACAGGTAGGCGCCCTCCACTTTCGGGCCGCCGAAGGCGTCGCCAGCCAACACCACACCGGGAGCCACCTCGCAACAGCGGTCGGGCCACGGGACGACCGGACCGGAGTGCGGCCAATGCACGAGTTCCGCCTGCAGCACCTCGGCCGCGCCGAGCCACGGCCGGGCCAGCTCGAGCAGGTCGCGCAACACCGCTCCCGGGTCATCGTGCCAGTGTCGAGTCGACCAGTCATGGGCAGCGTGCAGTGTGATGGCCGGCACGGGGGACAGGCCTTTGGCTGCATTGTCCGCCACGAACGAGAACGGACCCTCCGTCAGTTGTCGGCCCCCGGGCTCGGGGATGGCCGAGGGCCGGTCGAGCACCGCCATGACCGCCAACACCGCGTGGTAGCGCAGGTCACGCAGGCCGGGTCCGAAGGCGGCATCGAGAGGGCACTCTCCGGCGTCGAGCAGCCCCAGGCTGAGGGGCACCGGCGGGGTGAGCAGCACGCCGGAAGCCTGCAGCTCGGCACCGCCAGTGGTCCGCACACTCCAGGCACTCCCGGCGGAAGCGGTCACCGCCTCGACCACGGTGCGCGCCCGCACGTCCAGCCCGTCGGCCAGGTGCGCCGCCAAGGCCTGCATGCCGTTGCGGCTGGCGAAGCGGGGGTAGCCGTCCACTTCGTTGAAACCCCGGCACCACTCGTAGACCACGCCGTCCGCGCACCATGCCTCGACTTCTCGGGCGAAGGACTCGGAGCGCACGGTGAAGAACTGGGCACCATGGTCGAACGTGGCGCGGCCCAGGCGACGGGTGGCCAGGCGACCTCCCACGTCGTCACCGGCCTCGAGCACCACCACCGAACGGCCGGCAGCCCGAAGGTGGCGGGCGGCCACCAGCCCGGCCAGGCCCGCGCCGACGACGACCACGGGATCCGCTGCAGCGGGATGTTCCACGGGCGGGACCCTACCGGCTTGCTCCGGATAGGGTCGGGCCCCCGTCCCGGCGCAGCTCTACGCTGGGAGGCTGCCTCCTGCCCGTCCGTCCCACACCCGAGGTTGCCCCATGGCCCGCATCCTGGTCACCGAGGAGATCGCCGCGCCGGGCCTCGATCGGCTGCGCGCTGCCGGTCATGAGGTAGACGTCCAGCTCGGCCTGTCGCCCGACGCCCTCATCGAAGCTGTTGCCCACGCCAACGCCCTCATCATCCGCTCGGCCACGCAGGTCACCGCCGACGTGCTGGCCGCCGCTCCCGAGTTGGTCGCGGTCGGTCGGGCGGGCATCGGCCTCGACAACGTCGATGTCGACGCGGCGACGGCCCGGGGCGTGATGGTGGTCAACGCCCCGGAGTCCAACATTCTCTCGGCCGCCGAGCACACCGTGGCCATGCTGCTGGCGCAGGCCCGCAACATCCCGCAGGCCCACGCCGCCCTGGTGGCCGGTCGCTGGGAGCGGTCTCGTTGGGAGGGCGTCGAGTTGGCCGACAAGACGCTCGGCGTCATCGGGCTCGGCAAGATCGGTCGCCTGGTGGCCACCCGAGCCGCGGCGTTCGGGATGAAGATCGCCGCCTACGACCCTTACGTCGCCGCGCCGGTGATCCGCCAGCTCGGCTACGAGCCGCTCGACCTCGACGAACTGCTGGCCGCGGCGGACTTCATCACCATCCACGTGGCCAAGACGAAAGAGACGGTCGGCCTGCTCGACCGGGCCCGGCTGGCCCGAACCAAGCCGGGGGTCCGCATCGTCAACGTGGCCCGTGGCGGCATCGTCGACGAGGCGGCGCTGGCCGAAGCGGTTCGCTCCGGTCATGTGGCGGGCGCCGCGCTCGATGTGTTCGTTTCCGAGCCGACGACGGAGAGCCCGCTGTTCGAGCTGCCGTCGGTCATCGTCACCCCGCATCTCGGGGCGTCGACGCGTGAGGCCCAGGACAAGG
>JAXDQG010000264.1:0-3440 GCA_034667945.1 Acidimicrobiia bacterium
ACGCTCCCGAGCGGGCCCGTGTCCATCCGTGCATCGAACTGCAGGGCGAGCTGGACCAGGTTCTCGACCATCTTGGCGGCCTCGACGTCGTACAAGTCCTGGTAGAGGGAGGTGCGGCGGTGGCTGCTGCCTTCCATGCAGCCAGCCTGGTCGACCAATATGTCTTCTACCTCGCGCCGGCGCTGTTCGGTGGAGACGACGCGCTGGCCCTGTTCAGAGGCGCTGGCGCGCGTACGATCAGCGACCTGTGGCGAGGTCGACTGTCGGGGATACGACAGGTGGGCGAGGATCTGCGGGTCGACGTCCACCGCTGACACCGCACGACACGGGGCGAAAATGGGTGCGGCGGTGCTGCGCCTGCCAATATTGACGAAGACGTCAAGTTTCGAGGTGGCACATGGCCGAGCAGGAATCGCCCTTCGCTCCCGTAGAGGACGCCGTGGCGGCGATCGCCCGCGGTGACCTGGTCATTGTCGTGGACGATGAGGATCGCGAAAACGAAGGCGATCTCATCATGGCGGCCTGTCACGCCACTGCGGAGAAGCTCGCCTTCATCATTCGCCACACCTCCGGCCTGATCTGCGCGCCGATCACCTCCGAGCAAGCGGACGCCCTCGAGTTGCCGCTCATGGTGGACCACAACACCGAGTCGATGCGCACGGCGTTCACCGTCAGTGTCGACCTCGTGCGCGGCACGACGACCGGTATCTCGGCCGGCGACCGCGCCGCCACGCTGCGGGCCTTGGCCGATCCGGCCACCAAGGCCAACGAACTGGCCCGTCCCGGGCACATCTTCCCGCTTCGGGCCCGCGAAGGTGGCGTGTTGAAGCGGGCCGGCCACACCGAGGCCGGCGTCGATCTCTGTCGCATGGCCGGTTTGCCCGCGGCGGCGGTGATCTGCGAGGTGGTCAACGACGACGGCTCCATGGCCAGGCTTCCGGAGTTGCAGCAGCTGGCCGCGAAGCACGACCTCGTGCTCATCTCGATCGCGGATCTCATCCGGTACCGGCACCGCACCGAACGGCTGGTCGAGCGGATGGGCGAGGCTCGCATCCCCACGCAGTGGGGAGATTTCACCTGCATCGCCTATCGCTCGACGCTGGATGGCTCCGAGCACGTGGCCATGGTGCGGGGTGAAGTTCGAGGCGCCTCGTCGGTGCTGGTCCGGGTGCATTCCGAATGTCTCACCGGTGACCTCTTCGGTTCGTTCCGCTGCGACTGTGGCGTGCAGCTCCACGCCTCGATGGCCCGCATCGCGGCAGAGAACCAGGGCGTGCTGGTGTACCTCCGCGGCCACGAGGGGCGGGGCATCGGGCTGGGCCACAAGCTGCGGGCCTACCAGCTGCAGGAGGCGGGCCACGACACCGTCGACGCCAACATCAAGCTGGGCCTGCCGGTCGACAGCCGCGAGTATGGCATCGGCGCGCAGATCCTGGGCGATCTCGGCGTCACGACCATGCGGCTGATGACGAACAACCCGCACAAGTACGGCGGTCTGGAGGGGTTCGGGCTCACGATCGTGAGCCGGGTCCCGCTGGAATCCGCACCCAATCCCGAGAACCTTCGCTACCTGCGCACCAAGCGCGAGCGGCTCGGGCACCTGCTCACCGGCCTGGATGGACCGGGTGAGCTCGACGACAGCGCCGCCAAGTAGCTTCCTCGCCCATGCACGTCATCGAAGGGGCGCTGTCCGGCGCCGGGCTGCGCATGGGCATTGTCTGCGGCCGGTTCAACGATCTGATCACCGAGCGGCTGCTCACCGGGGCGCGCGACGGTCTCGTGCGCCACGGCGTCGAGGACGAGAACATCACCGTGGCCTGGGTCCCGGGCTCATTCGAGATCCCCTTGGCCGCCAAGAAGATGGCCCAAGTGGGCGGCTTCGATGCCGTGATCTGCCTGGGCGCGGTGATCCGCGGTGCCACCGGGCACTATGAGCACGTAGCCGGCCAGTGCGCGGCCGGCGTCGCTCGCGCCAGCCTCGACACCGGCGTTCCGGTCGTCTTCGGTGTGCTCACCACCGAGACGATCGAGCAGGCCATCGAGCGCGCCGGGACCAAGGCCGGCAACAAGGGCTTCGAAGCGGCCATGACCGCGATCGAGATGGCTCGGCTCCTGCGCCAGATTCCCTGAGCCGCTTCGCGGGGGCCCGGGCCGGTCTGCTTCGCCGGATAGAGGGCTAACCTCCCCGATCGTGCTCAAGCTCGTGCTTCCCAAGGGCTCTCTCGAACGCGCCACCCTCGAGCTGTTCGAAGCGGCTGATTTGGCCGTGAACCGTTCGTCGTCGGTGGATTACAAGGCCACCATCGACGACCCCCGCATCGACGAGGTCCGCATCCTCCGGCCGCAGGAGATCCCCTCCTACGTGGCCGAGGGCCTCTTCGACCTCGGCATCACCGGGCTCGACTGGATCCACGAGACGAGCGCCACGGTTACCAGCCTCGGCGAGCTGCGCTATTCGAAGGCGACCTCGAACCCGGTGCGGATCGTGCTCGCCGTGCCCCAGGACAGTCCGGCCAAGTCGGTGGCCGATCTGCCCCAAGGCGTGCGGGTCTCCACGGAGTACCCGGAGCTCACCAAGCGATTCTTCGCCGAGCACAACGTCGAAGCCGATGTGCGACTGTCCTACGGCGCAACCGAGGCCAAGGTGCCCGACATCGTCGACGTCGTGGTCGACATCACCGAGACCGGGCGTGCGCTGCGAGCCGCAGGGCTGAAGATCATCGACACCATCCTGACCAGCTACACCGAGCTGATCGCCAACCCCACCGCCGCGGCCGACCCGGCCAAGGCCAAGGCCATGTCGCAGATCCGCACGCTGCTCGAGGGGGCGATGGATGCCCGAGGCAAGGTGCTCGTCAAGCTCAACGTCAATCGCGAGTGCCTCGACCAGGTCATTGCGGCCATGCCGGCCATGAAATCGCCGACGGTCAACGAGCTGTTCGGCGGCGTGGGCTACGCGGTGGAATCGGTGGTGCCGAAGAGCCGGATCAACACGCTGATTCCCGCTCTCATCGACCTCGGCGCCACCGACATCATCGAGCTGCCCATCCTGAAGATCGTCCCCTGAGCGACATGGCTCACAGGACCGGTTCGGTCGCGTGACCATTTTCCGCTCGGGTCGTGTGAGCGATTTCGACGCGCTGGAAGGCCTTGGCGTGGTCCGCGACGAAGGCGGATCAGAGCTCCCGTTCCACTGCGTGGCCATCAGCGACGGCACTCGCCAGATCGAGGTGGGCCGGGCGGTGGGCTTTGTCGTGCGCCCCGGCAGCCCGGGACAGTGGGAAGCAGGCGCGCTCGAGCCGCTGCCAGGCCGAGCGGAACTTCAGCGGTCCTGAGCGCCTTCCGCTGCCGGGGGCCCCGGGGGATCCTCGGGGCCCGCTTCGGTTCGCTCGCCTCCGGGACCGGGCGGCTCGGCGTGAGACCGGCTGGCGCCGACGAAG